>JANXQZ010000234.1 GCA_025353235.1 Bryobacterales bacterium | reverse complement strand
GTATGCCCTCGCCCTGGAAGAGTTTGACGCTTGGCTTCCCAAGTTGCTCGAGAAACTCAAGCAGGACGATTTGCTGATCCTGACCGCCGATCATGGCTGCGATCCGACGACGCCCAGCACCGATCATAGCCGGGAATACGTCCCGCTGCTGGTCTACTCGCCTCGCCATCCGCATGGCGTGGATCTCAAGACGCGTTCCACGCTCGCCGACATCGGTCAAACCGTGGCCGAGAACTTTGGGTGCCAGATCGCGAAAGGGGATAGTTTTATGGGAGCCTTACTTCCATAGAAGAAGGATCATGAACAGGGAAACCCAGAGAAAATCGAGAAAATGCCAGTAAACGGTGGTGATGCCAAGGGCGTTTTGTTGAGTCCGGAAATCCGCATGGGATCTGCAAATCAGATAGAACAGGGCCAGCATGCCGCCTATCACGTGTACCCCGTGCACCGCTGTAACGACGTAAAACAAAGAACTATGAGGGTTTTGGCTCAGGAAAACGCCCTCGTTCACCAGTTGCCTCAGCGCTGCTGCTTGGGAGACCATGAACCCCAATCCCAGCAAGAACGTTACGAACAGCCATCGTCCGTACGAGTCAGTCCGGAGCTGCCGAAAAGCCTTTCGGGTCATCGCCAGAGAAACGCTGCTGGCAAGAATCAGCGCCGTGCTTACCCACAGGCACCAGGGAAGCGCAACCGGTTGCCAGTAGGCCCGAGTCTGAGAACGAACAGCATACGCAATGATCACGGTGGCAAACAAGGCCGTGATCGAAACCATCGTCGCGAACATGCCGAGCATGCCCGCGCTCGGACCGCGCTCGTCCTTTCGGGGGCCAAAACCGTCCCCATCGCCGCCGCCCCAATCGCGTCCACCGGGCTCGAAGTCATGAGGCCCGCCGCCTCCCGGCCCTCCGGTTTTTACCTCGCGAGGGGTCTCAACGACGAGAGATTCCGGTTCCGCAAGTCCTGCGCTCATACTGCTTAGATTAAGCCAAAGCTCGGTTCGTAACAATCATTCAAATTTGATTGCTGCGATACGATAAGAGAATTAAGCTGCATGCCCCTTCGCTTTTATAACACTCTGACTTTGAAAGTCGAGCCGTTCGCCCCCGCTGACGGTAAAATCGTTCGGATGTACACCTGCGGACCAACGGTTTATAACTACGCCCATATCGGCAATCTGCGGACTTTCGCGTTTGAAGACGTTCTGCGCCGATGGCTCCTGGCCCGCGGCTTTGCGATGAAGCACGTGATGAATATCACGGACGTGGATGACAAAATTATCCGCAACGCCGGAGCGAAAAACCAGACCATTGCCGAGTACACGGCTGAGTACACCACGGCTTTCGAGGAAGATGCAGCGAAGCTCCGCTTGCAGCGCCCGGAATACATGGTGAAAGCGACGGAGCACATCCCGGAAATGGTGCAAGCCATTGAGGCGCTTACTGCGAAAGGGTATACGTACCAAAGCGATGGGTCGGTATATTACCGGATTTCCCGTTTTCCCGAATACGGAAAGCTCTCCCACAACGATTTCAGTGGAATCCGGGCCGGGGCGCGGGTGGATGTGGATGAGTACGACAAGGCCGATGCCCGCGATTTTGTCCTGTGGAAAGCTCCCAAGGGAGCCGAACCATTTTGGGATACGCCCTTTGGACCCGGACGCCCCGGCTGGCATATCGAGTGCTCCGCGATGGCGATGAAGTATTTAGGGGAGACGCTGGACATCCATGCCGGCGGGGTGGACCTCATATTTCCCCATCATGAAAACGAAATTGCGCAATCCGAGGGCATCACCTGCAAACCCTTCGCGCGTTTTTGGATGCACTGCGAATTTTTGAATGTCGATTCGCAGAAGATGTCGAAATCGGTTGGGAACATCTATACTTTGCGCGAATTGATGGAAATGGGCCACGCGCCGGAAACCGTTCGATATCTGCTGATTTCGGTCCCGTATCGCAAAAAACTGAACTTCACCTTCGACGGTCTGCAAGCTGCAAAAACGACCATCGACCGGCTCCGAAATTTCAAAATGCGTCTGGAAACCGCGAAGTTTGCCGCTGGCGTCAGCGAGAAGCTGACGGAGCGCGCGGCAACAGCTGTGCAGAGTTTCGAAGACAGCTTGGATGACGACCTGAATACAGCCGAAGCACTGGCCGCGGTCTTCGAATATGTGCGCGACGCGAACACGGCCATGGACTCCGGCGAATTCTGCGCCGGCAACGTAGCCGGTGCCTTCGACCTGCTTCGACGATTCGACGATATCGTTGACGTCTTAAGGCCCACCGTGACGGAAACGGGGCTGTCCGACGATCAAATCACCCTAAAAATACAGGAACGATCCGCAGCCAAGAAGGTGAAAAATTTCGCGCTCTCCGATCAAATTCGGGGCGAACTTCTGGAGGCTGGCGTCGTTCTAGAAGATACCAAAGACGGCGCGCGATGGAAGCGCAAATGAAAAAGCAAACCCAACTTCAAACCAGAGCGGTTCACGCCGGAGACCGCAAAGCCGACCCGGCTAATCCGGGCGGATTCGTCCCGGTGACCACGCCGATTTACGCAGCTGCGAGTTTCCTGTACGAGAGCACGGCCCAACTCGACCGCGTGCTGGGTCGCGAGGAGCCGGGCTACTGTTACGCACGCTATGACAATCCGACCAGCACGGCGCTCGAAGAACTCATGACCGAACTGGAGGGAGGGGCCGGATCTCTGGCGTGCTCTTCCGGCATGATGGCGGTCCACACGGCTCTGCTGGCCGCGCTCGTCGACCGGCGCAAAACGGTATTGGCAGCGGATGCGCTCTATGGGGCCTCGGTTTCGATGCTGACCAAAATAGTGGAACCCTTCGGCGTCGAGGTCAACTTTGTGGACATCTGCGACCTGGAAGCTGTGCGCGATCAGATCCAGAAAACTAAACCGGGAGCGGTCCTGATGGAGACCATATCCAATCCGCTGCTCCGGGTGGGCCAAATGGACCGCATTGCGGATCTGTGTAAAGAAGCGGATGCCGCTTTGATCGTGGACAACACGTTCGCCACCCCGCTACTCACTCGTCCGCTCTCGCTGGGGGCAAATTTGGTGGTCCACAGCGTGACGAAGTTTTTAGCGGGACATGGCGACGTTTTAGGCGGGACCATTACCTCGGACGCCAGGCATGTCGACGTGGTGCGCTCAATCGCCCGCACGATCGGACCTGGCCTTGGTCCTTTTGAGAGTTACCTCGCGATGCGTGGGATCAAGACATTTCCACTACGGATGGAGCGGCACTGCAATAATGCATGCCGGGTAGCGGCTTGGCTAGCTACCCACCCGCGCGTTAGCAAGGTGCATTACTTGGCGGATCCGCTGCATCCCGATGCAGCCGCGATCAAGCGCCTGCTGCCTGAGGGATTATACGGCGCTATCGTCACCTTCGATTTGAAAGATGCGGGCAAGCAGGAAGTCTTCCAGTTTATGGACAGCCTCAACGTCGTGGTGCGCGCGACGTCGCTGGGCGACGTACACAGCACCGTCCTCTACCCGCTGATCGCGTCCCATCGGGACGTTGCTCCGAAACAGCGGGAAAGGATGGGCATTCACGACGGCACGATTAGGCTGTGCGTCGGGATTGAAGCGGTAGAAGATATCATCGCCGATCTGGAGCAGGCGCTTCAAACCGCGAGCTAGAACTAGCCGGCCCACGGGATGCGCTGCACCCGCCCGGAGAACTTCCAGAGGATTTCTAAATTTCACGACGGGACCGTTACAAACAACAGCTCGGGCGCTCGTTGGGTGCAACTCCGATGAAAAGCAGCAAAGAGTATGCCTCGATACAAGACTATGATCGACCATGATACTTTCCGGGCGACCGGCATCACCGTTTACATGAAAAACGGCGGCAAGTTGGAACGGCTGAGCACATCTACCAAATCTTTCTCGGACAAGATGGCTCTAACGACCGAACGCCGGGAAATCCGCTGGATAGATTCGAGAAGATGGCGATTTAGGCCTTCGCCTTGCTCTTTGCCCTCGGATTAACCCAAAGTTCCTGAAACATGGCATTCAGTTCGCGGCCGAATCCTTCCAGATCGGGGAAGATCGTAGATTCGGAGATCCCGCATGTTGCAAGGTCGCGCCGCATCTTGGCGACGGCGGCCCTCCTGATCGGAATTCGGCACAGGCGGCAGTCACTCTTCGCCACCTTTCCGCACATCTTCGTTAAGCCGTTCACGCTTCGCCCGAAAATCGTGAAGCGGCTCCGCTGCGCGGCGAACCGCCGAGCCACATGCGATGGGTCAATTGCAAGCGGGAATTTAGGACCTACATACTCGTTCTCAAATTCATCTTCCGACAGGTACGGCTTGGCTTCGCCCCACTCCGGCATTGCCGTTCCCACCGGCCGGTCCGCCTTGGCGATCGGTAGTTCCTTGTACACCAGCTTATTCAGCCACCACGGATCGAGCATGTACACGGCCGCGTCATGCGAGCCCTTGACGGGCTTTAGGGCAAAGTACAGCGCGACCAATGCGCCGTCCGACCTGTCGAGCAGGCGCGTGGGAACCCCGTAATGTTCCATCAGGAAGTACCGCTCCCAGTGGTCGGACGGCTTGCCCTCGCCAGCCAGCTGTGCGCCTCGACGTTTGAATTCCAGGCGGAGGTCCTGCTCTTGACGCAGCACCTCCTTAAGCTTATGACTGGTCCGATAGAGCTTCGGCCTCAGCGACGTGGGCCAATCGGCATTTTCCTCGCCCTGGAACCACGGCAGCCAAGCCGACTTCGTGCGCCGATCCCACATGCCCTGCCACTTGCGATCCCGGCGAATGTCCTTCCCAGCGTCCCTCGATGCGGTCGTCAGCCACCGAGGTCAATACAACAGCAAAGCTCCACAGACTGGGATTCACGACGGAACGATACGGCTACGTGTCGGCATTGAGGCCGTGGCAGATATTATCGCCGACCTGGAGCAGGCTCTAACCGCTTCCTAACGGTCGCGGCTCGGTTAGATGCGCTAGAACTTGTAAGCGGGAGGTTTAATCCCTTTCACGCGCAGGTAGACTTCCGCTTGGCCGCGATGGTGGGCCATGTGCGCGTACGCTCCCAGCATTGTCTCGCGAACGCTCATTGGACCGCGCATAACGTCCAAATCCTTAGCGCCTTGAACCGCCTCTGCGCAATATCCAAAGGAATCGTCCAGCGCTTTCAGTGCGGTAGGCTTATCCGACTTCTCAGGCTTCGTGAATGGGGATTTTCCCCCGCCGATCCGCGAACAGTACCCGTAGTTGGCCGATGCGATGTGTACCATCTGCTCCCCGAAAGACATCTCATCAGGATTCGGTTTGAAATCGTAGCTCTCCGCAGGCATGGCTTCGGCCACGGCGGTGGTCAATTGGCGCGCGACGGTCCAGTGCTTCAGAAAGTCTTGCGCAAACTTGTTGGGGGAAGTTGCTTCGTCGGCCGCCAGCGCCGGGAGGGCGAGCAGAGCGGCTGTCGTCAAAATAGCTCCAAGATTCATACCATAACTATGGCATGGAACTAACGCGCGGCACTTCATTCAGCGACTCCGCCATCAGGCGCGACACCTCCGAGTCTCCAAGCAAGACTCGCTCCACATAGCAACCTGACACGTATCCCCCCATCCAGGGGCAGCAGTATCTGACCTCGCCAAACATAACGCAGTCCTCCAGTTGGATTTTTAGGAATGCGCCGGGGTTGAGCACAACGTCAGTGGTCATGCGCAGTCCGCCTTCGGACACGTCTCGGACGTGCCCGGCCAAGCGGTCAAAGTCGCTGCCGAGTATCGCGTACTTTACCGGCAGATCAATGGGAATTCGAATATCGTAACGGCGTTCCATCAACTCTCTTATCGGCAGAACGCTCGCCGGACTTCACCCAAATCCGACTCTCTCTAACTATCGGAACTGTTTCTTATAGAAAAAATCGATTCCGAAGCGCCCAGTCTGGTCGCGGGTGGCGACGGCTGACCATTGGGGGTTCACTGACCACTCCACCCGGATAATCTGAGAGTTTGCCTGAGTAACATCTGTAATATAGGTGAACGTCACGTTGGTAGCCACCTGCTGTTGCAAAGTGAGCCGCGCCTGAGGCAACTGCGATCCACCCGTAAAGGTCGGATCAATTTTCAGCTTGCTCACCCCAAAGACTCGCTGGAGCCGGTCGGACAGCGGACTCGCCACAGCCTGACTGACGAGCGCCGACTCGCCCATTTGCTCGAAACTTTGCGGGGGCGGGGCAGGCTGATTCGCGAGAATCGTAGGATCGGAAGTGGGGGTGCGTCCGGCCGCAAGCAAGCCCACGATTTCGGTGAACTGCAAGGGCGGATCGGAGCGGTACGTCAGCTTCATGTTATCGACCGGACCCGAAACCGTGAGGAGCACGTCCACGCCCTGCGCCTTGGTTTCCAGATCTACATTCAGAATCGGATCAATCTTTAAAGGGTTATAGAACGCGACGCTGCCGCTATTCACGTCATATTGGGTCCCGAAGAAGATCAACTTGCCGGAAGTGACGTTGATTCGGCCAACCATGCCAGGATTGGACAAAGTGCCGCGTAGGGTCAGATCGGCATCGGCCTGCAGGTTTTGGGCGAGAGCGGTCTGAAAGGCAACGTCCGGCGCGGTGCGAATCCGTACGTCCAGCTTCATGCCGGCAATCGGGCCCGTTGGTGCCGAAGGCGTCTCAACGGGGGTAGCCGCACCCGAGAGCAAGGAACCGAAGTCGCTACGCGGATTGAACGATATCTTGTTGACCGTGACAGTGCCGCCTAGCACGCTTCGGTCGCTGGTCCCCGTGAGATTGATTGTGGCGCTCGCAACCACGGTGGCCCCCTGCGGCGTTCTTACTCGAACATTTGCTGCGTTCGCCCGCAAGCCGTAGCGCAGAGTTCCATTAGTGTACGCCACGCCGCCCGATGCCTTTACGAGACCGCCGCCCGACTCGGCCGTGAGATTCTGCACCACGGCCGTTGTCCCGTTGAACTGAATCACGCCGTTCGCGTTGGAGATGCCATTTGGCAGATCCACCATGTTGAACGAAGCATTCTGAAGCTTGAGTTGCCCGTTGACGAGGGGCTGGGTGAATGTGCCGCGAATCGCGACCTGAAGTCCCACGCTCCCCGCAGCATAAATATCGCGGTCGAAGTCTCCGAGCACCTTGAGATCAGTGTTCGCCGCCACCTGCAAGCTGAGCGGCGTTTTATCGTTCAGCGCCACTGTTCCGGTGACGTTGATGTCGGTAGAAGGCCCGGTGATGTGCGCGCTCTTCACGCTAAGGACTTGTTTGTCGAGCGCCACGACGATGGGACCCTGATTTTGCAGGCTCAGCTTCTTGGCATTGGCAACCGGCGTCCCGCGAGGGGTGGCCGTAACTGCCAACTTCGACACAGTCAGAGTGCCGCCTAACTGATCGGGTTTGGTCGCCGGACCGGAAATGCTCATCTGCCCCTCGGCGAGCGCATCGAAGTTTAGACCGGTACCCATGCTGGCGGACCCGATCAACGGGAGCAACCCCGAGTAGGTCAGGTTGGTAAACGAGACTTGAGCCGTCATCGGATAATCGCCCTGGAGGCGCGCTTGACCCTGGCCGTGAATATTGGAATGGCCCAGATCGGAGTCCAGGTTGAAGTGCAGATCAGACCCGCGCGTTTCGGCTTTCAGCGTGAGATCGCCCAGAGCCTTCTTGTTCACCTCTAGTCCTCGCGCGCCCACGTTGGCATTGAGAGACGAGAAAAGAATAGGCGGGGCAGTGGACCCCTTGGGAAGCTTTTGCAGCGCTCCAGCCCCGTCTGCATTGAGATTGAGCGTTCCCTTTAGTCCGGGCTTTTGTTGCTGCACGATATGCACATTGCCGAGTTGGATCTGATTGCTGGCCACGTGGAAACTGAGGCGGCCTTCCTCGAAGTCCCCTTTGGGATGCTCAAACGAGCCGGTGGCCTGGATCTGCGATGCGCCCTCCACTACTTCCAAGCCCGAAACATCCACCTTCAAATTGTTGTAAGCGATGTGCCCCTGCACGCGATCGAGCGGCTCGTCGTAGAGCACCGCCTTAGTCAGGTTGATGTCTGCAGCTAGCTGCGGGCTGTCGAGGGTTCCCGATACTTGGGCTGTCGCGGTCAGGTTGCCCTTGGCCGGAATGTCCTTGCGATCGGCTATAGCCAGCACCCGCTCGATGGGAAGATTATTGATCGACACCGAAGCGGTGGTGGGGTAATCGCGCTGAAGTTGAGTTTGGCCATTTGCTCGAATGGCGGAACCGGCAAAGTCGGAGTTGACGTTGAAATTCACGGTGGACCCGGCGGTCTGCGCAGTCGCGGTTAGGTCGCCCACACTCTTGCCCTCAAAGATCAGCCCATGGGCGGAGGCGTTGGCGTTCACGCTGGTGAGCAGGATCTCGGATTGCCCTTTCACCTGCTGCAAATTGGCTGCGATGTCGGCGTTGATTTGAGCCGTTCCGCTCAAGCCCTTGGTCTGCTTCTTGACGGCATTGAATTGATCGAGCGACATCTGGTTGCTGGCAACATGGAATTGAAGAGTGCCCGTGTCGAAGCTGTTCTTGGGGTGCTGGAAAGCTCCATTTAGATCGATGTGAGCGGTGCCAGCCGTGAGCTGCGTGTTCGAGAGACGAACCAGCTGATCCGAGAAATCGACGTTGGCCGCAAAGCGGTCGAAGTGTTCGTCGTAGGCGGTGCCGTTCAACACGGTCAGGTTGGCGTTGCCGCGCGGATTGCCGATGGTTCCGCTGATCTGCGCCACGGCGTTCACGTTGCCGGAGGCTGGGATCTTCTGGCCCGCAATGGCCATGAGATCGGCTAGATCCGCGTTGCGAATGTTGGCGCTCGCAGTGATTGGTTCGAAGTTCTCGGGCTTCCATTGCTTGAGGCCCGTGGATGCGGAGAATTGGAGCTGAGTGCTTCCCCGCGACATTGCGCCATTTTGAACCCGCGCTCCGGAAGCGGATGCGGTGATGTCGGCATCCAGCTGATCAAACGGGCGCTCCTGCAGCGCGAAGTTGGCGGCCTGCAAGTGTCCTGCAATTTGAGGGGAGGCGAGCTTGCCGGTCACCGCTCCCATGAAGCTGACGGACCCGCCGGGGCTGATCTTGATCGGGAGCTCCTGCTTGCCGAGAGCCGGCTGAAGGTCGCTCAGATTCCGCGAGACGAGCTTTATTTGGAGTTCCCGGTCGAGCGAACCGGAAAGATCGAGGCGCGTGTTGGGTAGAGCGATGAACGAATCCGAGACGCTGACCAAGTCGGCCGCGCCATTGTAATCGGCATTGAGCTTGCCGGACACGGGCACTCCGCGAGAACCCGGGGCGATGGCCAGCCGCCATCTCAAGCATTTTCCGATTACACCTGAAGTCGACATCGAGCCCGATGAAAAAGGTGCATATCATGTCTTGTCAATTGTTGCTGGCGACCAGCCGGGACTGTTATCGCGCATCGCGCAGGTGCTTGTGCATTTCGACGTAAATGTACACAGTGCCAGAATTAATACTCTGGGAGAGCGTGCTGAAGACACATTCCTCATTACGGGCGAAATGCTGAATGAAACGAAAACGCTGATACACTTGGAGACGGCGCTGTTGAAGGCCCTGCAAACCTCAGGCGAAACAACTCATGCAAGACCGGGAGAATCCCCGCCATGAAATCGTTCTTTCCAGGCGCGGGGCTAATGCAACTCTTTGAGCACTCAGTAAGCACTCGGTGAATGCTCAGTGAACAATAAGCGCTGCCTCTTGTTCGCAGGCAAGGTCCGAACAATAGTTCTCATAGATTCCATCCAGGAATCCCCATAGCGCATCGCATGCCCGGGTCGTCGCGGCCAATACTTCAGCCTGCTTCTCCGG
>JANXQZ010000224.1 GCA_025353235.1 Bryobacterales bacterium | reverse complement strand
TCGCCGATGCCGGAGATCATATATCCCGTGTACCACGCAGCACGCGCCAAGTGAAGCCCGAGTAACTCGCATGAGGTCTTCTGTAAGAGAGTTGGCATGCGCCAGACACTCTTAAGTAGACGTCGGGCGAAATTTTGTCGTGCTACTTACACATTACACATAAAATCGAAGACGTAGTACATTGGCCAAGCAGTTGCTTATACAATACATTAAGGAGACGCTTTATGAAAACTTGGAAAGTCACGGTTGTTCTGAGTGCCCTAGCCGCTACCGCCCTTATAAGCGGGGGCTGCGCGACCAAGAAGCACGTTCGCGAGGCGATCGCGCCGGTTCAAACGCAAGTTAACGACGTCGATAAGCGAGTTAAAGAGAATAAGACTTCGATAGGAGATCTGGATCGTACGGTTGCCACAGTCGACGAGAAAGCAATGGACGCAGGCAAGCGGGCTGGACAGGCTGCGGAAGCCGCCACCGCCGCTCAGAACTCGGCGAACCAGGCTGCCCAACGCGCCGATGCTGCTAACTCCGCTGCGCAGCAAGCCCAACAGGGCGTGTCGCGGCTCGATAAATCGCTTCAAAATCTTGATAACTACCGTCTCGTGGATACCAAGCAGGTGTATTTCAGAACTGGACAGAGCCTGCTCGATAAAGACGCCAAGGCCGAGTTGGATACCGCGTTGGGTGCGATCGGAAACGCTCGCAACTGCGTGATCGAGATTGAAGGATTCGCCGACACAACGGGGAATAAAGCCGTCAATGTGGAGCTGAGCCGCAAGCGCGCAAACTCGGTCGTCCGGTACTTGACAGTTGACCACAACATTCCGCTGCGCGATGTTCGGGAGCTGGGAATCGGCAGCGAATTCCCGAATGCCATCAACAAGACTCGGGCGGATCGTAAGAATAATCGTCGTGTGGATGTAAAAATTTACGCACTCGACATCACTGGAGCTCAGGGGCAAGCTACCAGCCAAAATGGTTCAGGTTCCACTCCGAGCTCGACTGATCGCAGCCGACCGGTTCAATAAATTTCCCGCGCACGTCGAAGGGGCCGGAGCAATCCGGCCCCTTTTCATTTGCATCCAGGTTGTAACAATCCAAACATGGGCTGGCACCAAAAGTGCTCTTACAGTGTTGCACGAAGGAAACACATCCCACAATGGAACAACTATACAAAGTTAGCCCTCTTGAGACCCTGGTTATGATGGAATTGGACTCGTTGCGTTCAAATCGGGACAGGCTCTCCCGCACATTGAGCATGATGACGCTCCAGTCTGATTCGGCAAGGGAGCAAGATCGCTTTCTGGAAGATTTGACGACCTTGCACCAGCGATCCGCCCGTCTGGAGCGGCTTTTGGAAGGCATGTCATCCTGCGGGTTTGAGGAAGGCAGGGCTCATCCATTGGAAACTCCTGCTTGGCCTCACGTCAACGCGTAAGTCTGTTTCAAAACGGTACGTCCCAAAACGGCACTACTTGCCAACACGAGCGAACAGATCCCGTGCCAGCAAATCCGCCTTTCGCGATAATCCTTCTGCAGCGACAACATCGCTCTTCCGGAGTTCTTCGGCTCGGTCGATGAAAGTCTGTATTTGACGAGCGGTCGCCTTTTGACCTTGATCGAGATTTTTCACCGATGCCGCCGCCAAATTCCTACGAGCGCTATTTAGCTCATCGTCGATCTTCTGCTTGTAAATTGCATGCTCTTGGGTATCTAACATCTGACCCAGAACAGGAGGGTTCGGCTGGGACACCGGATCAACAACCGAGGGCTGAATCACTGGCGCAATCGACGCAGCCGCTGACCTTGTCCGCCTAACCTTCTTTGACGGAGCAGTCGGAGGCGGTAAAGGCTGCGAGCTTGACCCAATCACCAAGGGAGCGGAACTAGGGGTGGAAACTCCATCCTGGGGCGATGGAGGCTCTGGCAAGGTTGCGAGCGCATCCTTCGGCGTCGAAGCAGTAGGCTTGGGCGGCGGCAACGTCGCCATGCGAGGCTGACGGTGACAACCGCCGATCCACAGCAACGCAACTAAGAGAGCGGGGATGCTTTTCATGATGAGTGCGCTTGTCTGGAAGCGAGTTCAGCATCGTTCGCTCCCACTGCGGGAAACAGCAGCCGGAACGACGCTCCCTTCCCCGCTTCGCTGTGCAAATTTATCGTCCCGCCGTGCAACTGCACCACCCGGAATACCATCGCAAGCCCAATTCCCGATCCAGTCTTCTTTGTGCTGAAGTACAGATTATAAATTTTATCCTGAATGTCGGGCGGAATGCCAATGCCGGTATCCGAAATCTCGATTAAGCATTCGGCTCCGGCCTCTTCCGTGCGCAGAGTAAGCGAACCCCCGCCCTCCATGGCTTCTATGGCATTCATCACCAAGTTGAGAAGTACCTGTTTCAGCAGGTCGGCATCTCCGCTGATCCAGTGAGGCGTATCAAGACTAGTGACAAGGGCTACGCTCCTGGAACGCGCCTCCGGCATAACGAGATCCACCACTTCCATCGCAAGAGCGGACAGATCCAATGGTTGCACCTGAACGTCCAGCGGCTTGTTAAAATTCAGGAAAGTCTTAACAACGCGGTCGAGCCGTTTTATCTCCTTTGAAATTACGTCTATCTCGGGATCATCCACTTCCAGCTTGCTCTTGAGCACCTCCAGGTGAACCGCCATGGCATTCAGGGGATTCTTAATCTCGTGCGCCACGCCCCCGGTGAGTCGACTGATGGCGGCCAGTCGAGTCGCCACGTCGAGCTGGAGCGCCAGTTGCCGCCGAGTGTCGGCGTCCCGCATCGTGATCAGCGTACCTTTGTCGCCGCCTTCGCCACCCAGAATCTCCAGATTCACAAGCACTCGCAGCTTGCCGGCCGCGTTGCTCTCGAGCGTGATTGCCTCGTCCCGTAAAGGCTGACGTTGCTCGATGGCTGACTGAATGATGCCCCCCAAGGAAGTTGAAGCCGGAAAAATCGCTTCCAGCTTTTGCCCCACCAGCTCACCGGAGCTCTTGCCGAGCATTCGTTCGGCAGGCTGTCCGGCAACGGTCAGGCATTCCGACGAATCGAAAAGCAAGACTGCCTCGTCCAAACTCTGCAACACGCTTTGAACATTGCTGCGCAACTCCTGGGCATCTTGTTTCGCTCCCCGGAACTGCTGCCCCAGCAGATTCAATTTAGAGTGCACGGCCGCAAGTTCGTGCGTTTCCTGGCGAACCGGCTCGGCATTCTCTTCCGGTTCGCCAGTGCTGATGGAGTCCACCGTCCGGCCCAGGCGCTCAATGGCGTTGACCACGGCTCCTGCCAGCAAAAGCGCCAGCATCATCGAGATTGCCAGAGCTAGGAGGAACGCACCGGCCAGCTTACGGAAGGGAGCTTCGAGCGTCCCCAGCAGGAGCGCGGATCGGATTACGACATTGATCCGGAACAGCGGTTCTTTCTCTCCTGAGATGCCCACGGGCAAACTCTTGACGTAGTCCTGCGGGTTCCGCAGGTCCCACAACTTCCTGAACGCATTTCGGTTTCGGAGAGCGGCCAAATCTCGCCTTACCGGAAGCGGCGCACCGCTGAGGTGCGGACTTGCCGACACCAGCGTCGCGCCCGCTTGGTCGGAAATATGAATGTCAACCACCGCGTCCGCGTTGGCGAACGAACGCTCCAGCATCCTTTGAATCAGTGGATCGGTGCGGACGATTTGGGTCCAAACCGACTTGTACTCGGCTAGGTCCCTGGGTTTTATGGGTAAAGAGGCATTCTGGACCGAGATCCGGTCCAGTACGTAATCGTTTACCTGCTTTGCGATGAGATCCGCTCGCGTCGATGCGGTTTCAAACGCCAGAGCGGTATATTCGTACACATACAACGCCGACAGGCCCGTGACGATCACCGCCGCTAAAGCGACGATTGAAATTCGCAGCCGGGTTCGCAGAGACATCGGCTACATTGCTGCTTCGGCTTCGGCGGCCCCGTATTCCTTCAGTTTGTTGAAGAGCGTTTTCAGGCTGATGCCCAGAATTTCGGCCGCTCGCGTTTTGTTATTTTTCGTGTGCTGCAGTGTGATCTGGATCAAAGCTTTCTCGGCCTCGCCCACCGTAGTCCCCACAGGCAAACGCACGGTGTCGGGCTCGGCCAGTTGCGGCAGCGGCCGACTTCCTGTCGACACTCCAAAATCAAGAGGCAAGTGGCTGGCCGTAATGGTGCCCTCGCCTGCCACGATCACCGCCCGCTCCAGCACGTTCCGCAGCTCGCGCACGTTGCCCGGCCATTGGTAACGCTTCATTTGCTCGAGAACATCGGGATCCAGTCCCGTAACGCGGCAGCCGTGCTTTGCGTTCAGCATGTCGATGAGCGCCTGGCACAGCAGCGGCAGATCTCCGTGTCTCTGCCGCAGCGGAGGCAGCACAATGTTGAATACGTTTAGGCGATAGTAGAGATCCTCGCGCAGTTCGCCTTTGCGCAGCGCTTCCTCCACTACTTTGTTCGTGGAAGCGATGATCCTCACATCCACGGCGATCTCGCTCTTGCCGCCCAAGCGGCGCACCCGCGAATCTTCCAGCACGCGCAGCAGTTTGGCTTGAGTGCCCACGTGCATTTCGGCCAGCTCATCGAGCAGAAGGGTGCCATGCTGAGCGAGTTCGAAACATCCGGCCCTGCGCTCAACCGCCCCTGTGAACGCGCCTTTCTCGTGTCCGAAAAGCTCACTCTCCATCAGTGTTTCCGGGAGGGCTGCGCAGTTAATTGCTACGAAAGGTCCGGTTCGCCGGGGGCTGAGGTGGTGGATAGCCCGTGCGACCAGTTCCTTGCCGGTCCCGCTTTCGCCCGTCACTAGCGCGGCCGCTCTGGAGGGAGCTACTTGGCGAATCAGGGAGAAAACTTGCTGCATGGGGGCGCTCGTGCCGACTAAGTCGACCAACACGCCCGCATACGCGAGTTGTCGGTAGAGCCGCTCCGTTTCTTCCGTGAGGCGGCTCTGCGTGGCGGCGCGCTCGATCAGGACCTTAAGGGCGCTGGGCTGGATCGGTTTCTCCAGAAACCAAAAGGCGCCTAAATCGTGCATGGTCTGGATTGCGGTCTCGATATTTCCAAACGCGGTGAGGACAATGGAAGGTGGCCCGTTTCCCTGAATTCCGAGCCGCTTCAGCAGTTCGAAGCCGTCCATGCGCGGCATCATAAGATCGGTAACCAGCACGTTGACCGGAAGCAGATTGAGCTTTTCGAGCGCTTCCTGGCCGTCCGCGGCGGTCTCGACTGCGAAGCCCCAGGACTGAATCATCTTGGCCAGACCAGCGCGCTGATTCTCCTCGTCATCGGCGATGAGGACACGGGTCTGTGGTCCAGAGGCGACATTACTCATTAACTACGATTGTACTCGATCAGGGCAAATCAGCTTTTTGCGAACTGTTAGAGAATCACGGCATACCCGATCCGTTCGGGCTTGTTTGTAACTACAAGAAGCTACACTGACGGATGCTATTCGAATGGGATGAGCGAAAGACTGCTCAGAATGTCGGCATACACGGGGTACCTTTCGAGTACGCGGTACGAGTGTTTCTCGACCCCCATCGGCTAGATAGCGAGGACACTCGCCTTGACTACGATGAAGAACGCTGGCTTACACTTGGCATGATTGATTCGCGGCTTTTTGCAATTGCCTACACTCCTCGCGGTAGAGTACTCCGTTTGATTTCCGCGCGGAAGGCGAACGAACGCGAGCAGAGGAAGTATGCTGAAATCCTATAAACTTGACCCCAAGAAATCCCGTCAATTGACCCCTGAAGAGGCGCGGCGCTTGGACGAAATGCCAATTGACTATTCGGATATTCCGGCGCTTGACGATGAGTTCTTCGCCAAGGCAATCGAGGTATGGCCTCCGGATAAGCATCAGTTGACCATCCGCCTGGACGCGGACGTCCTGACTTGGCTCAAGGCCAACGGCAGAGGCTACCAGACGCGCATCAATCGCATTTTGCGGGCGGCTATGGAGAGCCAACCTCATCAGTCGCGCTCCGCAATAACGGCAAAGAAGAACACGAGGTCACGCGGCGAATAGAAGCCAGCCTGAGTCCGTCTGGACTTACCATAGCCACAAAGAAATGAAGGCGGACGAGTATCGGTACATGAGTGAAAAAGCCATGGGCGAGATCGAGTCGGCGATCAAGATCGCCGATCTGCGTTCGGTTATAGGAAAGCTGCCGGATGGATTTGCAGGCCCGACTCGGCGAGAATGGATCGCGCGTTTCCGGCGCCGACGGGTGATGCGTCCGTTCTGCTGGACGAAGCTTTTCGGGGTCTTGAACGTTCGCTGTCGCTGTTAGGCGGTTTGGATGTGTCGACGCATCGTGCCCGCTCCTGGCGAAAGAGCGTCGCCTAGCGCCTCAATTTCATCAGAAGCCCATCGTTGTCGGACCGCTCGCATTCAACCTGCTGACGGGACGAAAGGGAATATGATAGCCCACGCTTAGCAGGACAACGGAACCGCTCTCTTACGGTCACGCTCAGATGCCGATGCCTCTAACGATTCAAGAAAGCGTAATCGAGCCTTCAAGAAAACAGACGGCCTGACCGGTGATCCGCACCCGAGGTCCGCAATCTTCGCACCAGATTTCACCGCCTCGCGGCGAAACTTGCAACGCGTGCAGGCTAGTCTTGCCTAGCCGCTTCGACCAATAAGGAATCAGCGTGCAATGAGCCGATCCGGTCACCGGATCTTCATTGATGCCAGCTTTCGGCGCGAAGAAGCGGGAAACAAAATCGCACTGCATGCCAGGCGCGGTCACGATCACGGCGAATCTGTCGATTGTCTGCAACAGTTCCATGTTGGGCTTCAACGCACGAACTTCCGCTTCGGAACCATATACCACCAGATAATCCCGAGCTCCGAGAATAGCTTCTGGTTTGCCGCCCAGAGCCTTCGCCAGGTTCGGATCGGGTTGGCACTCGAGCGCAGGACGCGATGGAAAATCAAGCGAGTACCGATCCCCTTCCCGCGTGACAGCCAGCGCACCGCTCTTCGTCTCAAATCGCACAATCTCTTCCGACGGAGTCAGCTTGGTCAAGATGACGAAGGCCGACGCGAGCGTAGCGTGGCCGCAAAGATCCACTTCCATGGTGGGCGTGAACCAGCGCAGGTGATAGCCATTGTGGTTCTTAACGAAGTAGGCGGTCTCCGCTAAGTTGTTTTCAGCGGCAATGGTTTGCAGTTGGTCGTCCGGCAGCCATTCCTCTAGCGGACACACAGCGGCAGGATTACCTGCGAAGATACGCTTCGAGAAAGCGTCCACCTGGTAAATGGGGATGTTCATTCTTAACGGATGTTAGTGAATGCTGGGACGGTTCTTCTCGTTGTGAACTAGCTCATCGAAGATGGCCAGCACTTGCTTCCGGTAGGTATAGACTCGCTTAAGCGAATCCCTAAAGTTTGTTTCATAGCGCCGCGCTTGGAGCCACTTCTGCAGCAACGGCTTAGGCACGTCGATGTCCCGGCGCAGGGTCTCTGCCGAGTGCCCTCGCAAGAAAAGTCCGTAGAACATCGCAGCTTCGCGCTGAGGCGCCAGTGGATCGAATTCGTCCCGGGTAATTATCACAACCGCACCGCCAAGGAAAAAAGCCAGTATAAACACCAGCAAGGGAGCGAAGCAAGTATTAAATCTTCAGGCCGTTCTAAACGTAACCAAAATTACTTTCAGCTTATCAGATGTATTCCGTTGGGATATGTGGGACACTAAGAGCGGTCTCTGGAAGGACATAACCATGAAAAAAACCTTGTTGGCGTTCTCTTTATTTTCAATCGCAGCGTTTGCGGAAACGTGGAGCGGTACTGTTGTCGACGTCGCTTGCCATGGCAAGGACTTGGCAACTCATGCCAAGAAATGCGCGATTGCCTGCTCCAAGAGCGGCTACGGCCTGGTGACAGCCGACGGTAAATTCGTGAAATTCGACGAATCCGGCAATGCCAAGGCGCTCGAAGCCATTAAGGCAACCACGAAGGATAAAGACCTGAAGGCGAGCGTCTCCGGAACCATGGACGGCGACGTAATCAAAGTCGAATCCATTTCGATCTCCGAATAGCTCGTCAGTATTGAACGCTGCCTTTGATAGGCATGCGAATGCGGTAGACTGACCTGCGCGCTGTAATGTACAGCGCCTGAAAATCGGGGTCGCCGAAAGCGCAGTTCGAGGGAGTCTCGCCCATTGGAAGATTGGCGAGCAGCTTCCCTTCGGGTGTGTAGATGGCGATCCCGCTTGCCGCGACATACAGATTTCCCTTCTCATCCACCCGCATGCCGTCGGGAACTCCCTCAATCCCTGCAATGACAATGCGCTCATTCGAAGGCTCCCCGTTTTTGTCCAGATCGTAGGCCCGGATGTTGTGCTCATCCGAGTTGGTGACGTACAGGATGCGTCCGTTGGGCGATAGCGCGATACCGTTAGGCCTGCCCTTGGGCTTAGCCACAATCGCCAATTCGCCTTTCCGGCCGATGTGAAACACGCCATAGAAATCGAGTTCGCGAGTATCTTGCTGGTAGCCGAATGCGGGATCGGTGAAATAGATCTCGCCGTCGTGCCGCACCACAATATCGTTTGGTGCATTGAACCGCTTGCCCTCCCAGCGTTCCGCGAGAATTTCCACTCGTCCTTTCTTGTCTTGCCTGACTACCCGGCGCGTGCGGCTTTCGCAAGTGTATAGCCGGCCCTGGGCGTCGAAGGTATTGCCGGTGGCTCCGTTCGAGTTTTCCCGTACAGCTGCTTTGCCCTCGCCCGGAATCAACTTCATGAGTTTGTCGTTCGGAATGTCGCTGAATATCAGGTAGTTTTCACGAGACCAGACGGGCCCCTCCGTGAACGCCAAGCCAGCGGCGGCTCTCTCGATCTGAATGTTCGAGAAATCCTGAGCGAAGACGCTGCCGGAAAGCAGGAATAGGAAGGTCCATTTCATGGATTTAAGTGTACTGAAGGCTTCTGAGACATGTTACGTTGAGTAAGAAGTGCAAGAGGAACTCCAAGAAACGCGCATTGAAGAATTCACCGGCTCGGGGGCGCCTGCGGGTCCGAATTGGCTTCGTTTGGCCTATGCGTTTGAATATCTGATCGCCCTCCCGATCGCACTGCAAATGTGGACTCAGGTGGACGGCCAAGGTCACATGGACCTGCTCCCGTGGTACCTCAAGCTATTCTGCGGCGCGGCAGCGGCTTGGTGCGTTGTTCGGCTCACCGCTGCGCTCGTGGAACAAACAACCGCCTGGAATCGGCGATCACGAGCTTGGCTGGCTGGTCTCCTCATAACGGCCGGCATCATGGCGAGCATCACTCTCTACTATCACCTGCACGAGATTCCGGACGAACCCGATACTGACGAGACCACCAAAACGTCGGTAAGCAACCACCCGTCTGCTTCAGCCATCTATGTTGCGTGAGCGAGACCGATTTTAAGACGTGGACCGTACCGGACAGTCCGCTCGCTGTGGAGTATTCTCCCCAAGTCCTCGATAAAATTCGCCTGGCTGCAGCGTTTTCGGGTGTTGAGATTGGCGGGGTCCTATTTGGCGATCGCGGCGAGAACCTGGTGCGCATCTTAACTTGGCGTCCTATGGAATGCCAGCTTTCCGAGCCTAATAAATTCGCTCTCAGCAAGCAGTTGATAGACGCGAAGTCAGACCCCGAGCTATCCGTCCTGCACCCGGTTGGTTGGTTTGTTTCGCAAGCGCGAGGTGAAATTCATCTCACCGAAGCGAACCTCGAAATCTACGCTCACTTCTTTCCATGGAGCTGGCAGATCACCCTGATAGTGCAACCTATGAGAGCTGCGGGCGCTAACATGGGCATTCTCGCCCGGGCTTCAGATGGAAGTATCAAGATCGGGCTTCTGCAGCTCCCCGCTGTAGCTAAGAAAAGCAACCCAGCGTATAACCGTATTTGGCTGTGGGCGGCCTTGCTCATCCTGGCCGCAATAACGCCAGCGGCATTCCTCTGGAAACCTCAGGCCGCGCCGCCGGCTTCCATCTCTTTCCACATTGTGGATAACGGAGACACGCTTCAATTTGCGTGGGACAAGAATGCCGGGAGGGTTCGCGAAGCTACCCGCGGAGCGCTCGATATCAGGGATGGCAATTCTACGGTTCAAGTCGCGCTTGATGTTCCACGGCTGCGCGCGGGCGCATTTCCGTATGCGCGCAAGTCGGGCGATTTGCAAGTGCTGCTCACGCTGTTTCCGGCCAAGGGTCCTCCTGTTCAGGAGTCGGCGCGGTTGCTGGCTGCTTCAGCGGGCAGTGAAGAAACAGCGGGTCTTCGCCGCGAGCGCGACAGCTTAGCAGCTCAAGTTTCCAGCCTGCAGCAATCTTTGCGCAAAGAAACGAACCGGAACCAGGAGCTTCAGCGCAAACTGCGGCTTCTAGAAAATAAACCGCCATTGAAGCGGGCCCGCCGCGCCAACTCAAATCGTCGCGCGAAGTAATACATCTCTACTTTCCGTGCTTCATCTCTTCAATTGACGTAAGCGGTAAAATCACATGGAGAAAATATGAAGCGTTTTCAATTCGCAGGAGCTTTAGCCCTGCTGGCATTTGGCGCGTTTGGACTCCAAGCGCAAGATAAAGACATCGTCGACACGGCAGTAGCGGCGGGCGATTTCACTACTTTGGTGAAGGCTGTACAGGCTGCAGGACTGGTCGACACCTTGAAGGGGCCTGGACCATTTACCGTCTTCGCTCCCACCGACGAAGCCTTCGCAAAACTTCCGGCAGGCGCTCTGGATAGCCTGCTTGCGAATCCCGATAAGCTGAAGAAGGTACTGCTTTATCATGTTGTCCCGGGCAAGGTAATGGCGGCCGATGTTCACACGATGAAAGCAAAAACAGCGGAAGGCACATCGGCGAACGTTGTGGCGAAAGGCGGTAAGGTCATGATCGACAAAGCCACGGTCGTGAAGACTGACATTGTTTGCAGCAACGGCGTGATCCATGTGATCGATGCCGTGATTATGCCTAAGATGTAGCTGTTGCGTTGTATCTCAGTGGTGGCTATGCCCATGGCCGCCACTGAGAATCGGATGATGAATGCTTGCGAGGTCCCTACGAGTTTCTTTCAATTGATTTTCTACCCATTGAACTATTTGGTCGAGATTTTCACCAGTCTTTAAATTGGTAAAGACGGTTAGTTTCTGTCCGCGCTGTTTCTTCGCATCCCGCTCCATCACTTCCAGAGACGCGCCCACATACGGCGCCAAATCCATTTTGTTAATGACCAGTAGATCCGACCGTTGAATTCCAGGGCCGCCCTTGCGGGGGATCTTGTCTCCACCCGCGACATCAATAACGTAGACAAAAGCGTCGACGAGTTCGGGACTGAACGCCGCTGCGAGATTGTCGCCTCCGCTCTCCACGAAAATCAGCTCCAGGCCGGGCAGCGCTTGTTCCAGTTCGTCGATGGCTTCCAGGTTCATTGATGCATCTTCACGGATGGCGGCGTGGGGACACCCGCCAGTCTCCACTCCGCGCACGCGACCGTCGGGAAGCACGCCCTCGCGGATCAAGAACTCCGCATCTTCCTTGGTGTAAATATCGTTGGTTACAACCGCAACGCTGTAGCGCGGGTAGAGGATGCGTGCTAGGCAAGCCACCAGGGCCGTCTTGCCGCTACCCACTGGTCCGGCTACGCCGATTCGAAACGCTCTGGTGTCATTCATGTCAAATAAACTCCAATTAGGACCGCTTACTAACGTGCACGGCTCTGTAACCGGCGCTTCGACTTCGCAAACCGAGCCGTGACTGTCAGGGAGCGGTTTTCAAAACAGAAAATACCGCTGCGTCATCGGCAGGCTCTGCGCTGGCTCGCACGTCAATAGCTCGCCGTCCGCGCGGACTTCGTAAGTCTCCGGGTCCACTTCAAGCTTAGGAGTGGCGGCATTGTGAACCATGTCGGCCTTGCCAATCGTTCGGCAATTCTCCACCGCCACCAACCGCTTGCGAAGATGCAGGCCATTGAGCGCGCCTTGTTCCAGCGCTGCGTGCGAAGTAAACGTGAGGCTCGTGGCACGGGGCGCGTCGCCAAAGGAACCGAACATGGGACGGTAGAGCACAGGTTGCGGCGTCGGAATAGACGCGTTGGCATCGCCCATTAAGCTCCACGCGATGAACCCGCCCTTTAAAATAATGTCCGGCTTCACGCCGAAAAATGCCGGACGCCAGAGCACCAAATCCGCCAGCTTACCGGGCTCGATAGAGCCGACCTGATGCGCCACGCCATGCGTAATCGCCGGGTTGATCGTATACTTCGCCACATAACGCTTGAGCCGGTTATTGTCGCCTCGGCTGGAATCTCCGGCCAGCGGACCCCTTTGCACTTTCATCTTATGAGCCGTCTGCCAGGTGCGGAGCACGACCTCGCCGACGCGGCCCATCGCCTGCGAGTCGCTCGAAATCATACTGAACACGCCCAAATCGTGCAGAATGTCCTCGGCCGCGATGGTCTCCGGACGAATGCGGCTCTCCGCGAAAGCCACGTCCTCCGGCACCATGGGATTCAGATGATGGCAAACCATCAGCATGTCCAAATGCTCGGCAATCGTGTTCACAGTGTACGGCCGCGTGGGATTCGTGGAAGAGGGCAAGATATTCGGCAAGGCCGCGATACGGATGATGTCGGGTGCATGGCCGCCACCCGCGCCTTCGGTGTGATACGTGTGAATGGGGCGTCCTCCAATGGCTGCGATGGTGTCTTCCACATAGCCCGACTCATTGATGGTGTCCGTATGAATCGCAACTTGGACGTCGCATAGATCCGCGACTCGGAGACACGAATCAATCGCGGCGGGCGTGGTGCCCCAATCTTCGTGGAGTTTCAGCCCGCACGCGCCAGCCTGAATCTGCTCGATCAAAGGTGCTTGCCCGGAAGCGTTGCCCTTCCCCAGAAAGCCAAAATTCATGGGCCACGCTTCGGCGGCTTGAAACATGCGCGCCAGATTCCAAGCGCCCGGCGTGCAAGTGGTCGCGTTGGTTCCCGTAGCTGGACCCGTGCCGCCGCCGATCATAGTCGTAGTGCCGCCGCACAGCGCCTCATAGATTTGCTGCGGCGAGATGAAATGGATGTGGCTGTCGATCGCCCCTGCCGTGACGATCATGTTTTCGCCGGCGATCACCTCCGTGCAGGCGCCGACGATTAACTCGGGGTCCACTCCCGCCATCGTGTCTGGATTGCCCGCTTTCCCCACCTTCACGATGCGTCCGTTCTTAACGCCGATGTCGCCTTTGACGATCCCCCAATGATCCAGAACAATAGCATTCGTGATCACGAGATCGAGCGCTCCACCGTCAGACTCGCGAATGGCTGTGGAGCTTTGCCCCATGCCGTCGCGAATCACCTTGCCGCCGCCGAAGGTGATCTCATCGCCATACGTGGTGAAGTCTTTTTCGATTTCGAGAATGAGTTCCGTATCCGCCAGGCGGACTCGATCGCCGGTTGTCGGACCATACAGATCGGCGTAAGTCTTGCGAGGGATCGATTGACTCATGTCCTCAACTTTCCATTCACCAGGCCGTTATGGCCCCACACAATCCGATTCCCCGCAAACGCTACCAGAGCGACCTCCTTCGTTTCACCGGGCTCGAAGCGGACCGCCGTTCCAGCGGCGATATCCAGCCGCATGCCGTAGCTGACATCGCGATCGAATTGCAAGGCGCGATTTACTTCGAAGAAATGATAGTGGCTTCCCACCTGGATGGGCCGGTCGCCCGTGTGCCGCACCAGGGTGCGAGCGGTGTCGCGGTCTACGTTGATCGCAATGTCGCCGGATTCGAGAAAATATTCGCCAGGGGTCATCTATCTCACCGGGTCGTGAACGGTCACGAGCTTGGTTCCATCGGGGAAGGTGGCTTCCACTTGCACATCGTGGATCATCTCTGGGATCCCGTCCATCAACTGCTCGCGTTTGAGAATTGTGGCCCCCAGCGTCATGATGTCCGCTACCGCCTTTCCATCGCGAGCTGCTTCCAGGATTTCTGCTGTAAGAATGGCGATTGCTTCGGGGTAGTTGAGCTTCAGTCCGCGTTGCTGGCGCTTACGGGATACATCTGCTGCGACATGGATCAAAAGTCTTTCTTGTTCTCGTTGTGTAAGATGCACACTATTGCTCCTGAGAATGGATTTGAATGCTTGGATGTTGCGCCGTCAATTTTACATCATCCTATTGTATGGGGACAGCGTATGATTGGAGTTGTTAAAGGGTTGACATAGGGCCACCGCGTTCCAACGGTCAAGCTTTATAAAAAGCTTTGACACGAATT
>JANXQZ010000211.1 GCA_025353235.1 Bryobacterales bacterium | reverse complement strand
AGGCTGGCTCGGTGGTGAGTGTGTTCCTGACCGGAGCAGGCGCCATGATGCCTGCTATCGGAGACGGCCAGATCGGACCCCTTCAAGCACCGTTCCCCACCCCAGTTCTGGCGGTAAGTGCATTTCTGAACTTTATGACGGCTCCCATCCTCTTCGCGGGTCAGGCTCCCGGATTAGTTGCCGGTGCGGTGCAAGTCAACCTGCAGATTCCCGCCGACACAGCCCCGGGTAACCCAAACTTGATGATTTTTATCGGGAACTATCAGACCCAGCTTGGAACTACGATCGCCGTGCAGTAGCCGGCAGCAGAAATTTTTACAGCCATGCGTTTTGCCATTCAGTGTCTCCCATCAACTTCGCACGGTTTCGATCACGCCCCGGAGCCTGGCACCACTCCCGATCACACGTGGCGCAAGAATGTCGCTGGGACGATGGTTCAAAGCTGCGGCCTGAATGAGGCCCAGGCAGTTTCGAAGGGGGCAGGTGTTCGAGTGCTTACCAAGATAACTTCGTAACCATCTCAAACTGTCTTCTGCTTTTTGGGACTCTCTTAGATCGAAGAATCGGGCGCGGCTTGGGGCGGAGCGCCAAGGGTTTCAGTCCCCTTCTCGATGGGGACGGTGTTGCATACATACGTGCCATCGCCCGAGACCGCAACGTGCGGCTGTTTCAGTCCCCTTCTCGATCCGGCAGCGGCTGGCCGAACTGCGGGGGAGGAGCATCGTTGAGATTGTGGATTCCGGCAGACGGCGCGCAGCGGCGGAGCCCACGTGATTCGAGTGCTAGCTGCTGGTTTGGCTAACGCGCCTGCGGGTCAGGACGAAAGCCGACCTCCGTGATCTTCTGAAACGTGCGCCGCTGCTCGTACCAGTCGATCCGGCTGACGATGGACCTCAGGTCTTTCGTTGAGTCCCTGGATCAGCGGCAAGAACAGAATCTGCTCCTGGATGTCCGGAGCGAGATGCAGCAGCTTCATGATCTGGGTGATGCGCGCTCGCGTCACCCGGCCCAGGCGGGCCAGCTCTGCATAATCCCGAATTGTTTCGTCCTGCAGCAGCCCCTCAAACCGGATCGCGAGTGCCAGGAGCCGGGCACTCGCGGGATGGGCCGGTCCGCCTCTTCGCCACCGGACGGGGTCTTCCTCCTGCTCTCTCTGCCGCCGCCAACATCCAGTGCGTAGGTCATTTCCTGTCTGCCGCTCACGCGCGCACCTCTTCTTCCGCCGTGCTCGCGGTCTCATGGAACCGGATGGAGATTTGCCGGGCAGCTCCGTCATAGCCGACCCGCTCGACGATCATTTGCAGCGCCTCCACCTGCCGGGCGCGATCCAGCTTGTCCCACTCCGAAACATCCAGGATTCCGCGTTGCGCCTCGCGGATCCGCACCAGCACCGATTCCTCGATGGCGCGCGCGGGAAGCGACTTGGCGGGACAAACGGCCCAACCCTTACGTTGTGCGTTCAAGCACAAGTAGTAAGGATACTTGCGCTGGTTGTTGCCCGAGTACGAGTACACCATCGGCGTCGCGCAGGATTCGCAAAACAGCAGTCCGCTCAGCAGAGCCAGATGCTTATTCCGCGCCCGGCCGCGCGCAACCGATGCGCACTGAGTCAGCAGGGCCTGCACCCGTTCCCAGGTGCCGGGCGCGAGAATGGCGGCGTGCTCGCCCGCGTAATTCTGCCCCTTGTGGCGGATCCCGCCTGTGTACAGAATGTTGCTCAGCAGCCGCCGCAGCGACCACGCCCATTCAAGCTTCGCTCGATAACGGGCTGCACTTTGCCGCCAACACCGCCAACCCGTTTCCGGACGGACTCCTCGCGCCGCAAGGTTGTTCGGCAGGATTAGAGACCAACCTTGGCCAGTCGCTGACCGTCTACCCGGTGAACCGCGTTCAGCCCTACTCGCAGCGTTGGACCTTCGACATCCAGCGCACATTCTTCAAAGACGTCCTGCTCGACGTGGGCTATGTGGGCAATAAGGCGATTCATCTCGGCGTCGAATCGACGGCGTCCTCAGGAAGAAGAACCGAGGATGTTTGAATCCGCGGAACCCCCCTGCGCTGCGCGATCTACACGCGCAAATCGACGGGGGAAGGCCTCGATCAGGAATTCAATTCCCTCGATGCGCAACCCGAAGCTGCCGAGGCGTTCGTTTTGAGCCAGCGGCGGATCGACAATTCTCTGTTGTTCGTAGCACGTATGCGGTGGGAACTTCAGTCGGGGCGCGGGGGCGATTCGGAGCGGAGTTTCGGCACTTGGCAAGGCCGCTTGCCGCAGGAACTAAGGCTGCGTGGAATTACGGACGTGAGGGAGGCCAACCGGTTTCTCCGGGAAACTTACATCGCGGAGTTCAATGCTCGCTTCACAGTTCCGGCGGCGCAGAAAGGAAGCGCCTTTGTGCGCATTCGCCGCAAGGATTTGGACTGGATCTTCAGCGTCCAGCACGAACGCACGGTGAACAATGACAACACAATTCAGTACGCCAATCGCATCTTCCAACTCGATCAGACCCGCTGGCGCAATACGCTCGCCGGACAAACCGTTGTGATTCACGAGCACCTGGACGGTCGGATTTCGATCCGTTACGGCGGCAACTTAATCGCCCAGTACGCCCCCGATGAACTGCCGGTAGCGGCTCCCTCACGCCGCGGCACCCCACGCTTGCCGGCTGCCAAACCGGTGCAGAAACAATTCGGAACCAGATCTTTTTCTAAGCTGGAGGCTCTGCCTCCAGACCTCCGGGATTTAACGCAGTTGAGCCAGGATTCGATGAGATCGGGGCGAAACCGGTCCGCCCCCGAATCCCGGATCCTGGCAACCTATGCAACACCGGACATTTCACTTGCTAATTAAACCGGACATCTTGACCGTTACTCGTCTGAAATGAAAAAGATATGTAGATAAAATCGTAGCTGCGAAAGCACTCCTTCGCAACGGACTTCAACAGGCTTCAATACCTTCCTCGTAAGTCCTTGAAACTGAAAGGCCTGAAAAGAGGAGACTTCGGGTAGAGCTTGTCCGCTGCCTTGGGCGCAGGGGGTCGTGTGTTCGAATCACACCGCCCCGACCAATAGAATCAAGCAATTACAGTTCTTTTCGTAGAGTTCCGAAAGAGGCTGTAGTCATTTTTGTAGCTGTGGCGCTCCTCAAGGTCCAATAGGGATCACCCGGACCATTCAGCGAGGTTCCAGCGCTATCGTCAGGAATGGGGAAGTTGAACGACCAAGACCCGAGCGTCAGGACAGGGAACCAACACCTTAATCCCTGCAGAAGAGTACCACGGGCTGAGACTTTTGGCCTCACCTCGGTATCATGGCCCCAGAGGTTGCACGGCTCGTGAGATTTTGAACGCCCTGCGTGAGCACGAATGATGTCCCGGATAACGCAGGCTCACCAAGGATGTCAAAGCAGAAGCGCCCCGCGTTGTTCACTTACCGCTTGCCAGAGATCTTTTGGGTTCGGACTGTCTTGGCGAAAGACCGAGCCATGTGTTCCCTGCCAAATCGTACGTGCGCGTCCATTGGAAACTTACCGAAGCGATTGCATGCCGGCGAGACCAAGATGGTGTCAGGTCGCAACTTGGCTTGATCGTAAACAACATCTAATGAAATCAAAAAGACAATCTCGCGCGGAGGTGACCGGCTTAGTTAGTGTCGATCTGATCACTTCTATCGGCGAGCGGGAACATCACCCTACCATTTTTCTAGCGCATGTAAACCCACCGGACCGATTTAGCCTAGATCTTACAAACCCGGTCGGGAATCAAGCTTTAAACAAGTAAACACCAAGATTGACAACGATATGGGGTTGAACTTCACCCAATCGCGAACGAGCAATCCGCCAGCTCCCAACTATCTCATTCCATGTCGCTAGTATGTGATCTGTCCGGTCCTATTCACACGTGATCTGTCCGCTATCGAAGAAAACGGCGGGACGCTGGGGAGGTGGAAACTCCCGAGCAGTACTCAGCCGCTGAAATGGAGCGGATGATGAAACTACAAGACGTAATTTTGAAGGCGATGGCCAAGAAGATCACCTGGTGGGACGCGGCCGAGATCATCGGAGTGAGCGACCGGACAATGCGGCGCTGGCGGGAGCGGCTGGAGAGCGATGGCTACTCGGGACTGGGGGACGGGCGCAAAGGGCAGCCGAGCTTGCGAAGGATACCGCTGGCCGTAGCCGAACAGGTGCTGGGTTTGTACAAGGAGATCTACTACGACCTGAACATCCGGCATTTTCACGAAAAGCTGCAGACCGAGCACGGCCTCAAACTAAGCTACACGTGGGTGCAGTTGGCGCTGCAAGGAGCCGGGCTG
>JANXQZ010000194.1 GCA_025353235.1 Bryobacterales bacterium | reverse complement strand
TGTGGGAGGAGATGGGCCGCACGGGTCCGGTGTTCAAGCAGCCGTGGCCTGCGTTCGATCCGGAGCTGGCGCGCGAGGCGGAAGCCGACGTGGTGATCCAGG
Organism: Bryobacterales bacterium; assembly: GCA_025353235.1. Classification (GTDB taxonomy): domain Bacteria; phylum Acidobacteriota; class Terriglobia; order Bryobacterales; family Bryobacteraceae; genus JANXQZ01. Next base: position 3,206 of record JANXQZ010000194.1, on the reverse strand, counting down.
TAAACGGGAAAGTGCGCGGGCGGATTTCGGTTGGGTTTGGAGCGGAGAAGGAGCATGTGCGGGAGAGGGCGTTGGCGGAGCCTAAGGTGCAGCCTTTTCTGGATGGGAAAAGGGTTGTGACGGTGATCGTGGTGCCGGATAAGTTGGTAAATATTGTGGTGAAGTAACGAACTTGCCATGCGGTGCCGGGTTAGAAGTCGGCTGGCTCCTTGCCTGTCATGGCTGAGTAGTGACCGCTAACTACGGTCACTACTCGCCTACGACAAGCTGCCAATCGGCCCCAAAAGTTACATGAAGCGATTGACGTACTCGGGACTCGTGATGAAATTATTAATCACGCTAGGCAATGCAGCTTGATTCGCCAGTGCATTCGTCCAGAAGTTCAGTCCTACGGGATCCGCCGTGCGCCGGAGGAAGCCCATGTAGAGCAGGTTGGAATATGCCCGGGCTCTCACCGTGCCGCTGAATTCGGAGCTGGCGATGAATTGCCCCATAACGCCTGCCCGGGTGATTTGACCGTTATTCAGCAGGCCCAAGTAGTAGTTGTAGCCGCCCGAGTCCGGAGCGCGTCCGAAAACATTCTGATAGATCAGGTTCACGAAATCGCTGTTGGTCAGCGTTCCGTACGTATTCTGGAATTCAGGCGACGTAAGGAATTGATTCAGAATGGCTGAAAGCGGCTGGCCGCCGATGAACGCATTGTAGTTGAACAGGAACCCGCCGAAATCGGGATCGCGGCGAAATACTGCAATGTAGAATTTGATAATGTTCAACCCACCGTTGCTAAACTCGGCGCTGGTGAAAAAATTCGCCGCAAGCGAGGCGCGCGTGTTGCCGCCGGTGCTCAACTGGTTTAGCCAGAAGTTCAACCCGGCTTGGTCAGGCGCGCGATCAAGCAAGTCAAGGTATTGCTGGGTGGTGAAGAACGTGGGATCCCAGATCTTGCTGCCCACCTTTACTGCGAAGCCGCCATTCTCTGCTCCGCCGCTATAGGCCGTGAGCGACACTGACGCCTCACCGGCGAAGGATGCCGCGACGCCAGTCACCACCGATGGGGTGTTCGTGCCCATCAACGTGGAGTAGATCAAGGACGACGTCCCGACTTTCGTCGGATCGATGTATGCGAGGAAGCCGTTCTGGATGCCGGCGTTGAACGCTCCCTGAACCTGCGGCGCGCCAAGTACGGGGAAGTCGAACGAAGTCGTCCAGCCGCCGATGTAAGCGATTCCATTCTGCGTGTAGGGAATTCCCGCCTGCGGCACCGAGATGGCCAACCCGGCATCCTGCGCTGTCCCGCCCAGATACGTGCCATAGGTAAGCGCGGAGCCGCCGCTGGTGGCTGTGTCGAACCTTGCAAAAAAGGCGTGATTTACGCCGCCCGTCGGCTGATAAGCGTTGCCCGTCGTGATAATGGTTCCAGTGGTCTGACCGGTAACGTAAGCATAGCGGCTGCTAAACTGGGCCACTCCGCTGATGGGAGCGTTCTGATAGAACGTGTTCCAGATAGGCTGGCCCGCCGGATTCAACTTCACCAAGAACCCGTCGTTGGTCGAGTTGCTCTTGCCCGTCGCGTATCCCGCGCCTGTCGTCGGCTGGAAGTCGGCTGAACTCGTAGAGCCCACCACGTAGACATTTGAGTTGAAATCCGCGGCGATTCCGAGCGCAGCGTCGGTAGACGAGCCTCCCAGCACAACGGCGTACACTTTCGATGCCGCGCCGCTTTTGGTGGTATCTATCGCGTAAACGAACCCATTTTGGCCCGCCGGGGTAACCTGCACTGGCCAACCGGTCGAAGTTGTCTGGCCCGAGATGTAGGCAATCCCACCTTGCACAGCGACTTTGGTATTCTTTTCGTCGCCCGCACCTCCGAGGTAGGTCCAGTAGAGAACGCTGTTCAGAGCTGGACTAAGCTTCAATAAGAATGCGTCCAGGCCGCCTCCGGACGTTGGCTGCAGCCCATTAGGCCCGAGCGACGCGTTATGACCGTCGGTGGTCCCCACCAAATACACGTTTCCGCTGGTATCGACGTCGATCCCGGTTCCGTTAATATTGCCGTCGGAAAGCCCGAGAGCGGTGTACGAACTGGATGAAATTACGCCCGTGTTATCGATTCGAACAATATACACCGCATGGGTCGGCGCCTGTCCGCTGACGATCGAAAGGGGGATCGTGCTTCCAACCACGTAGTTGTTAATCCCAAAATAGTCGGTTGCCACGGCCATGGCATTCTGGGCTTGGTTCTGAAGAAATCCGCCAATCCCGTAAACCAGGACCGGATCGATCACCAGTTCCTTCGATTTGTCGTACTTTCCGAGCGCGAAGCGAATGCTCCCGTCCGCTTGCATCCGATAAGCGGCTGCAACCGGCACCCGCGCAGCGCCTTCCAACTGGTAAGCCACAGCCCTGCGCTGGACGATTTGCGTCGAGCCAGTCTGCACTTCCAGGTCGCCATCGACCGAAAGCCTCACGTTTCGAGCACCTTCAAACTGGATTCCGATGGCGCTCGGATCGGCCCCTGGGGCCACGATAAAATCGTATTCAAGCTTTTGGCTGGTCCCGTAGTAAACCACGCCGACTCCTGGCCAAAGTTCGTTGTACCGGAGTTTTCCGTAGCTGGGAACGTCGGTGACTGCAACGCTTCCCAGGAAATAAGATGATGTGTGGCGCTGCGGATCGAGCGGCTGAGGCTCACCCTTCCGATTCGCGCCCACGAAGTTCAGCCATACCGAGCTGGGGTTTGCGCCCGCCTTGCCCGCGAGCATCAGCTCCGCGCGATTCGCGGAAATGCCCAGCGAATAGCCGAAACCCTGAGCCATGTAATCGAATGTGCGAGGCGCTTGCCCGCGATTCGGTTCAAATTGCGCTGGCAAGCTCAATGCCGTGGCCATAGGGTTAGCCGCGCCTTGCTTGCTGTCGGCGTGCAACGCCGCGCCGCAGAGCGATAGAGCCGCAAAAGTAAAGCACCCGGACTTAGAAATGTTGAAATTCATTAATATTGCTCCTCCATGGTGAATAAGTATAGTAATTTATATTACCTTAGTTGAACGTGCTGCCCGACATCTATACATTCGGACTAACGCCTTTAGCATACTTGGTTCTTACTCGGGATTAAACCCCAATGTGTACTGTTACCGCCGCTCTACTCCGCCGATTGCGAAGAAACAGACCGACCTTGATAGGCGTCCAGGATCTCCCCAACCGGTCCA
>JANXQZ010000193.1 GCA_025353235.1 Bryobacterales bacterium | reverse complement strand
CCACTCCCTGTTGATGCTGTTCCGCACTAAGCCCGACCTCTTCCGCGCGGCTCTTATCTCCTTCTGCATCGGCGTCATCGTACACATAGTCGGCATTGTCGAAATCACCATAGCGATGGGCCGCTTCCCGGTCAACGATTTCTTCGAAACCAGCTCGCTGTGCGCGCTGCTGGTCGCCCTGGCATTCCTCTTCGTTTTCTGGCGCTATAAATTCGCCAGCCTTAGCGTGTTTATTTTTCCTCTGGTCTTCATCATGACGTTTATCGGAGCCATGCAGGTTCCCGTCGCGGACTGGCCGAACCCCAGCCTGAGAGACGCATGGCTCGCGATTCACATCGTAATGATCCTGCTTGGCTACGCGGCGCTGCTCTTAACGGCCATCGCCTCCATCTTCTACCTCATCCAGGAACGTCAGCTCAAGCTGAAAACGCCGAATCGATTCTTTGATCGGCTCCCCCCGCTGGCCACGCTGGATAACCTGGTCACGAACGCCATGTCGTTCGGCTTCGTTTTCATCACGCTGGGCGTCATCGCTGGCAGCGGATGGGCGTTTATCGAATCGGGAACAAGCTGGATCTCCGACCCCAAAATTGGCATCTCGCTGATCACCTGGGCGTTCTATCTAGTAATGGTATTCATGCGCACCACGGCGGGATGGCGCGGGCGCAAGGCTGCGCTGATGGCCATCATGGTGCTATGCTGCTCAGCGCTAACCTGGGCGGCGCACATAGGGCTGCGATCCCTTTTAGAAAAATGAAGTTCTCGATCACTGGGGTGAATCACCGCAGCGCGCCGGTCGAAGTGCGCGAGCGCCTCGCCTTCGACGAACGCGGAATCGCCGACGCGCTCGGTCTCCTAAAGAGCAGGCCGGGCATTTGCGAAGGCATGATTCTTTCCACCTGCAATCGAGTGGAGGTTGTGCTTGCCTGCGATGAATCCGTGAACGGCGAGAAGGCAGTGGAGACGATGCTTGCCGAAACACGCAGCGTAGACCCTGAATGGGTCAGGCGTTATCTTTACCAGTACCAGGACCGCGATGCGATTCGGCACCTATTCCGCGTCGCCTCCAGTCTGGATTCGATGGTGCTGGGCGAGCCTCAAATCTTAGGTCAACTTAAAACCGCGTATTCGCTGGCCAAGGATGTCGGCGCCATCAGCTCTTTTCTCGACGCTCTCCTCACGCGCGCTTTTAGCGTGGCCAAGCGGGTCCGCACAGAAACCGAAATCGGAGCAAATGCCGTTTCGGTGAGCTATGCTGCTGTGGAACTCGCGCGGGAAATCTTTGGTTCGCTGACCGGTAAGAAGGTCTTGCTGATCGGAGCCGGAAAGATGTCGGAAGCGGCTGCGCGCCATCTAAAGCGTTGCGGCGTGTCGAGCATTTTCGTCACAAATCGCACGCAGTCTCGAGCCGAGGAGATGGCGCGGCTCTTCAATGGGAAGATTGTCGAGTACGATCGATGTCTGGCCTCCATGCGCGATGTGGATATCGTAATTACGTCCAGCGGTGCGCCCCACTACATCTTGACTGCGGCGGACATGCGCAAAATCATTGCCGCCCGCAAAAACGAACCCATGTTTCTGATCGACATCGCCGTGCCTCGCAACATCGAACCAACGGTCAACCAGATTGACAACGTGTTTCTTTACGATATCGACGACCTTCAAAAGGTAGTTGACGGCAACATGCAGGTCCGGCAGAAGGAGGCCGAGGAAGCGGAGGAGATTGTCGCCGAGGAAGTAGAGCGGATGGTCACTCGGATGAAAACCCGCGACGTGGTGCCCATGATTGTAAGCCTGCAAGAGGGGCTCGAAACCATGCGCCAGGCCGAGTTGGCCCGCTATCATGGGCGGCTCGGAATGCTTACCAGGGAGCAGGAAGAAGCGGTGGAGCAACTCACCCGCAGCATCGTGAACAAGATCGCTCACGGCCCCATATCCGAGCTTCGCAAGCAGGCATCGCAGCCGGAAGGCCACCATTTCGTCGCCGCCATCCGGAAAGTTTTCCGGCTTGGAGACTAGCATGTCGTTTCGCCAAATTCGACTGTGGGGCAGCCA
>JANXQZ010000178.1 GCA_025353235.1 Bryobacterales bacterium | reverse complement strand
GATTGAGGCGTTGTGAATTTTTCAATCGCAGCGACGCTGAAGATTCTTTTTCCATCAATGACGCCTTGATCGATCATCATTTGCGCGAATCGGCCGAGGTCGTCAGCAGTGGTGAACATGCCTGCGTGCCCCGCAACTCCGCCCATGAAGCGGGACGTTCCGTCATGCACCACCCCGCGAATCGGCATTCCGCTGGCGGGATCCAGCTCAGTGGGCGCGATCTTCGAGAACCAATCGGCGGGCGGAAGAAAGCGAGTGTGCTTCATCCCGGTCGGATCGAAGACTGCTTGGCGCGCGAAATGGTCTAGCGATTTCTCGCTTACGCGATGGACGATTTCTCCGAGCAGGATGAAGTTAATGTCGCTATAAACAAAGCGGGCTCCCGGAGGTCCTGCTGGCTTATCGGCGAGCGCTTTTTGAATTCCGGTTTCGTATCCGCCCCAGGCGGGCAATAGATCGAGATCAGGCCGCAAACCGGAGAAGTGCGTCATCAAGTTGCGAATCGTGATCGTGCTGTGGCCGCCCTGAAACTCCGGCAAGTATGCGGTGACGGGGTCGTTCAACCGGATCTTACCCTCTTCGAACAGCTTCATGATGCAGGATGTCGTGGCAATCACTTTGGTGAGCGAGGCGGCATCGAAGATGGTGTCGAGCGTCATCGGTTCCCTTTTCGGGACTAGCGCGCGCGCTCCGTATGCCTTGCGGTACACGATAACGCCATCGTGGCCAATCTCGACGACGGCACCGGGAATTAGCTGCTTATCAATGGCGCGTTCAATCTCGGTATCGAGTGCCGCCGCGCCTGGAAATAGGCCTTGCGCGTGCGCAATGCTTACGCATAGGAATGCTAAAAGCGCCTTCATTGCAGCTTTTTGGCGTTAGCGTCGAGGAGGGTCGCCAACTCGATGTCCTTCGAGGTAATGCCGCCCGCATCATGCGTGGTCAGATCCACCGTGACGCGGTTATAGACGTTGCACCATTCGGGATGATGATTCATTTTCTCGATGGATAGGGAGGAAGTAGACATGAAGCCGAAGGCATGTATGAAGTCGGCGAACTTGTACTCGCGATGGAGTTTGTGGTTGATCACGGTCCAGTCGCCCAGCTTAGCTAACTCGCTTCGCAGGTCTGAATCCGAAAGCTTGTGCATAACTCCATCTTAGGATGAGGGTGCGAGACTAATGGCATGCTCACCGAAGAACAATACCTGGAATTCGAGCGAGCGGCCGAGTTCAGAAATGAGTTTCTGGATGGCGAGATCAACGACATGTCGGGAGCGTCTCTGGAGCACGCAACCCTGCAAGGCAACCTCTATTTTGAGCTTCGTTCCGCAATCCGTCTCGGATGCCAAGCCTTCAATGCGGGATTGCGAGTCCGAATCTCGCGCAAAATGCATGCGTACCCCGATATCCTGGTAGTGTGCGGAAAACCACTATTGGCCGACGAGCATCAGGACCATATTTTAAACCCTGCCGTTATCTTTGAAGTGCTCTCTCCTTCCACGGAAAAATACGACCGAGGTCTTAAATTCAAATACTACGGAGCACTCGAGTCTTTGAAAGATTACGTGCTGATCGATCAGAATGAGGCGCGCATTGAGCAATTTACGCGCCAATCGGACGGAACGTGGACCTATCGCGTCTATGAAAACTCCAACGAGGAACTACGCATCGAATCTATCGGTGCGGCAATTCAACTCCGGCGAATCTATTCGCGAAGCGCCTAAAGCCGTTCCGTGATCACGACATCTTCGCTGACCCGAAAGCTCAATCGCGTCTCCACGGTAATGACGGCGTCCGGGCCGCGGGTCAACAGCACATCCCCCGCGCCTGCCGCACCACCCACGCCTGCTCCGATTCCGGCACCTTTCCCGCCTCCCGCGATCGCCCCAATCGCAGCACCCAAACCCGCTCCGATGCCCACCTTCGCCGCATTCGTCTTCGTGCCAGACTGGCCAACCTGGTCGAAAGACGCCGTCCGGATGCGGATATGCTGGCCATCGGCTGTCGAGAGTTTGGTTAGCTCAACCGTCAGCTTGGATGTTCCGCGCACCTTGCCGCCGAGCTCCGCTTCGACGATCCGGCCTTCGCAGCGCGCACCCTTCTCCGCGATCACAAAACCATCCACCACCAACGGCTGGGCCAGCGTGACCAGAAACGTATCGCCTGGCTTATTCTTCCTTGTCGAAATCGTTTCGCCGACGCGCACTTGGAGCATGGTGCCAGCCACCACCGTTACTTTATGCGCTTCTGGCAGCGGGGGACGCGGAGCGGGAATCGGCGGCGCTGGCGCAGGAGCCTCAACCCGATTTTCAGGCGGAGCAGAGGCAGCAGGAGCAGGCGCTGGCTCAGGCTGGATTTCTTGCTTCGGAGGCACCGGGTCTGGTTCCGCAGCCGGTTCAGGAGTTGTCGCAAGCTTGGCTGCCCTGAGCTTCGGAGCGGCGACCGGCACCGGGGCAGGCTCCGGCAAAGGCGCAGTCGGTGGAGGCGTTTCCGGTCCAGCGGGCGGAATCACGATGATAGGCTGACTCGAGGCCGTCAGCGTCGGAGTAGCATGCCGTTCCGGCTTGAGAGCCATATACATGATTCCTGATGCCAGCAACGCGCCGCCCACAAAAGCCAGCAGAATCTTAGGGTTCATAGTCCTCCTTAGAATAAACGTGCTGCGCTAAGGTTGGGTTTCTGGGCCAGACCCGTTAAAATGAGTTCAGCATGTCCTTGTTCCCCAGCGAGTTTCGGATTGGTCCTGTGCCCGTGGCACCCGCTACAGTGCTCGCGCCTATGGCCGGTGTCACCGATACCGTTTTCCGCCGTTTGATTCGCAATCAAGGCGGCTGCGGCCTGATCATGACCGAGTTCACCAGCTCGCACGGAGTGGTGAAATCGGTCGGAGCGCGCAAGATGACGCGAACCTTCCGTTATCTAGCTTTCCAGCCTGAGGAACATCCGATCTCCGCGCAACTCTTCGGCTCCGACGTGCAAGTGATGGCCGAAGCCGCAAGAGTCTGCCAGGATCTTGGCTTCGACGTTGTCGACATCAACTTCGGCTGCCCCGTGAATAAAGTGGTTAAGTGCAACGGGGGTTCCGGCCTGCTGCGCGATCTCCCTCTGGTGCAAGAAATCCTCCAGGCCGTGCGCGCCGCCATCACCATCCCGCTCACGATGAAGTTCCGAGCGGGATGGAACGATCAGGAACTAGTAGCCGTTCAGATGGCGCGCCTAGCCGAAAATTGCGGACTTCAAGCCGTAGCTCTGCACCCGCGCACTCGAGAGCAAGGTTACGCAGGCAAATCCGATTGGACCCGCATTGCCGAGGTGAAGCAAGCCGTCAAGAACATCGTCGTGATCGGAAATGGCGACGTGCTCACCCCGGAAGATGCCGTACGGATGGCTCAGGAGACCGGTTGCGATGCAGTGATGATCGGGCGCGCGGCTTCCTCGAATCCGTGGATCTTTCGGCAGATCCAGCAATACCTGAAGACAGGACGCTACGATCACCCGACCGAGCAGCAGCGCTACGAGATCATGAAAACTTATTACGAGATGCTGCGCGAGCGCGATGAGCCGGACGCAGTCGGTAAAATGAAGCAGTTCGCGACGTACTTCACCCACGGAGTGCGGAATGGATCGAAACTGCGCGTGGATATTTACCGTGCCATGGATGCGGCCCGGATTCTCGAATGCGTCGATGCTTTTTTTGAGACAGAACTGGAAGCGATCCCGGCGTGAAGAAGGTTCAACTGATTACGGACGGAGCCTGCCTTGGCAATCCGGGACCCGGTGGATGGGCGTGCGTGTTGCGATATGGCGACCTGAACAAGGAGATGTTTGGATCGGAACGAGAGACCACGAATAATCGAATGGAGCTCCAGGCCGCGGTGGAAGGGCTGCGCGCGCTCAAGGAACGCTGCGAAGTGGTGGTTGTTACCGACTCCAACTACGTCAAGAACGGGATTACAAAGTGGATTCAGAACTGGAAGCGGAACGGTTGGAGAACGTCAGATAAGAAACCGGTGGTGAATCAGGATCTTTGGCTGGAACTTGACACGCAGAACGCGCGCCATAACACGACCTGGGAATGGACAAAGGGACACTCATCCCATGCGGATAATAACCGGTGCGACGAGCTTGCAACCTCAGCGGCCCGCTCTCAGTCAAGCAGCGATTAGCACTCAGTCGGCTCTATCACCGCGAGCCAAGCGGGGAATAGCAGCTACGCCGCCGCAACCAGCGTCACCCAGACCTTCACAGTCAACCCAAAGGTCCAGACCATGAACTTTGCCAACCCCGGCACGCAGCAATACGGAGCGGTAATCAGCCTTAGCGCAACGGCTAGCTCAGGGCTTCCGGTCACCTTTAGCTCCACCACTCCTGCGATCTGCTCGGTTTCGGGCAGCACGGCCACCATGCTGAGCTTGGGACAGTGCTCGCTGCAGGCGAACCAGGCGGGGAATGCGAACTATACGTCCGTAACAACGACGCAGAGCTTCCAGGTGGTGGCCTCGGATCTTATCGTGCAATTGGCGCACAGCGGAAACTTCTCGCAGGGTCAGACCGACGCGGTGTACACCATCACGGTGTCGAATACAGGCACCGGATCCACCAATGGGA
>JANXQZ010000175.1 GCA_025353235.1 Bryobacterales bacterium | reverse complement strand
ACCCGCACGGCGTTGCAGAATGCCTCTTCGATCGCCGCTCTCATGCTAACGACTGAAGCCATGATCTGCGGCGTAGTGGAGGATGAGCAATAATCAGAACCGGGAGGTCCCGCGTCGTATGCCTTTTGGCCGGCTCTTCCGCGATCATTCTGGGGCCATTGACTTCGGGACCGTCCGGCCAGTTCGCTAACGGCAGCGACGGTCTATGAATACTCGAATGAGCGTGAGTGGATTTAACGTCGGCCAAATCCATCAATGCCCCATTTATTGAGAACGTCCAAATTTGACGCCTGGACTTCAACCCGGTTTTCTCATCTCGTGCGCGGTGAGTCTGGGTATCAGCCGCAGGAGCTAAATTCGCGGCGGTCACTGCAATGGCCAGACCCGCATATCTGAGAACTGGTACTTCTGGCGCGAAACCCCTCAACTTTGAGGAGTTTTGATGCCAAAAGACGCGAACAAATACGGCGGCGCAGCCCGGAGTTAGTAACCTCATGGACTGGATAGATCAGAGATTAGCGGAGCGCGAACACATGAGAGGGCGCAAAGGCATTTTGACGAAAAGCCTTCAGTTGTTATTTGAGGAGCTTTATCAGCCGTGTTGAACATCAGCACCCCAATATGCCGGCTAGAGAGATTGCTGTAGTAAATGGTCATAGTGGATTCTGAGAATCTGGCCTTATTTGTCGATTTCGGTGGAAAGTCCAATTTACCCATGTTCACTCTGGATCTAGAGACGCTCGCAATGCCATTGTTTTGAAGCATGAAGGCCGGGAGTTTCTCGCTGGCCGAAGCCGCTGAGCGCATAGTTGATCCACTCATGTTCCCAGATCTCCTGCAACGGTTTTGCTCAACAAGCAAAACGTAATTTGGGCTTGGTAGCCAGTCAGGGGACCGATGCCGTTTTGCTATACCCTCCGGCCAATGCCGCTCCCTGAGGTTTACTTCAAGTCTCAAGAACTGAGACCGATCTTCCTAGCGTCTCATTCGCAGCGCCGAGATTGAGGTTCGATCCCCGCCTGATCCGGATGCCGCCGTCCGCGCTATTGAAAAAACCAAAAACGCTGCTGACCGTTCCCAATTTTGTCCTCAGGTTTCTTAGACTGTAACCGCCTGATCCAACCATCAATTCCACGGCACTGAACCTTCCCGTTCCACGCAGGGTTGGAGCCGTTGTCAAATCGCGCGGAACTTGGAGCCGGCGTGGCGCATGCTGCCTTCTGTTCATCTGATTTCCGGACCTCTTGTAACGCCGCCATTTCGGTTCCGTGCAGCGCGAGGCTTGGACTTAAAGATCAATGAGACAGCCGTCCATCTGGCGCGCCGCTGCGTGGTTGTTGGGCTATATGAGACAAGCGTCGACTCTGGTGAGCTACGTCGAAGTGCGTTCCGCGATCAGGATCTACATCAGATCTGAAGGTTGTGCTTCTTCAGCTTGTAGCGAAGCGCGTCGCGACCGATCCGAAGCAGACGAGCGGCTTCCGATTGATTGCCTCCGGCCGCTTCCATGGCTCGAACCACAAGCTGCCTCTCATGAACTTCCAGAGCGCCGACATCGGTGGCAATGGGCACCACTTGCGTGGTAGGCTCCGAGCCTGGTGCCCAATTGGCTGCAGGGGCGCGCAGGTACTCTGGGAGATCCTGTACATCGATCGTGTCGCTCATTACCATCATGGACGCGTGGCCGAGCGCGTTTTCCAGTTCGCGCACATTTCCGGGCCAGGCGTGCTGCGTGAGCGCGATCTGTGCCCGGTGTGTGAGACCGCGGATTGGCTTGCGGTATTGCGTTCCGAACTTGTTTATGAAGTGCCGTTGGAGAAGCAGCAGATCGTCCTTTCGCTCGGCGAGCCGTGGTGCCCTGATTTCAACCATCGCAAGGCGATAGTATAGGTCTTCGCGAAAGCGTCTGGCAGCGACCGCAGCCCGAAGGTCCTGATTCGTTGCCGCGATCACGCGCGTATCCACTTTGCGCGGGCTCAGGGACCCCACGCGAAGAATCTCCTGGTTTTGCAAGACTCGTAGTAGCTTGGCCTGCGTGGTGAGCGGCATGTCGCCGATCTCGTCGAGAAAGAGCGTGCCGCCGCTGGCGTGTTCGAACAGCCCAGGCTTGTCGTGCGTGGCGCCCGTGAATGAACCCTTCATGTGGCCGAACAACTCACTCTCGAACAGCGTTTCAACAACGGCGGAGCAGTTCAACACTACGAAGTTACCGTTCGCGCCTGGACTAAGGCGGTGAAGTGCTCGCGCCACCAACTCTTTTCCAGTCCCCGTTTCTCCGATCACCAGCATGGTACGGAAATGGGGAGCGACCTTTCGGATGCGCGAAAACATGTCAAACATGAACGGACTGTGGCCCACGATCCCTTCGAATTCGCTGCTAGCCAGCATCTCATCTTCGATTTCAAAGGTCCGCTGGCGGCGCAAAGCGTCGGCAACGAGTTTGCCGATGCGGTCGCGCAGAGTCGCGATCGAAACCGGCTTGTTAAGGTAGTCCGAGGCGCCTTTCTGGATGGCTTCCACGGCCGATTCCGTCGTGTAATGAGCGGTCATGAGGACGACGTCAATTCCCGGATCGAACTCCATGACGCGCTCCAACACTTCCAGTCCGCTCATGTTCGGCATCACAAGATCGGTGAGGACTATCTGCGGGTGCTTGGCGTAAACGAGATCGAGTCCTTCATTGGGATCGGATGCCGTAAAGATGTGCAACCCTTGGTGGGCCAGCGCACTCGAAAGCATCTCCAGACTCCCCGGATTATCGTCGATGATGACAAGGGTAGTAACCAAGGATTTCGG
>JANXQZ010000153.1 GCA_025353235.1 Bryobacterales bacterium | reverse complement strand
GCCACCATCGAAGATTTTCGAGGCCTGAGTGTGCCTCGCGTGACAGACTGGAAAAATCTCAACCTGAATTACAAGATTGTGGCGCTGATCCATCCCGAGAAATGCATTGGCTGCGATCTTTGCTACACGGCATGTTGGGATGGCGCGCATCAATGCATCCATCGAAACGGCATTGCCACGACGCTTCCGATCACCTCCACTCCGGTGACGAAACTTGCTCAACAAGCGCTAAACCCCATGCAGACACCACTGGAACGCATTCCCTGGGTGGATGAAGCCGAATGCGTCGGCTGCAATCTGTGCTGGCTGGTTTGCCCGGTAGAGAACTGCATCACCATGGAACGAGTGGAGACAGGACTGCCTTCTCAAAGCTGGGAAGCGCGCGTCGCGGCTCAATGAAGACCCTCATCTCTAACGCGACCATCGTCAACTCGGACAAATCTACTCGCGCCGATCTGCTTACCGACGGTGAAAAAATCCGCGAGATCGCCCGCACGATTCCACACGAGGCAGCCGACCGGGTGATTGACGCTAGTGGCATGCTGCTATTTCCTGGCGGCATCGACGCGCATACGCACCTCGACATGCCCTTCGGCGGGACCACATCGTCGGACGACTTCGAAACGGGCACTCGCGCCGCGGCGTTCGGTGGAACCACCACCATCGTCGATTTCGCCATCCAGGCGCGCGGAACGAAGATGCGCGACGCTCTCGACATCTGGTGGAAGAAGGCCGAGAGCCGCGCCTGCATCGACTACGGCCTGCACATGATCGTCACCGATCTCGGCGAGGCCGGGCTCGAAGACATGAACGACTTGGTGTCCGAGGGCGTCGCCAGCTTCAAGTTGTTCATGGCGTATCCGGGCGTGCTGATGGTGGATGACGCCACGATCTTCAAAGCCATGTCGCAGACCGCGAAGAACGGCGCGCTGATTTGCATGCATGCCGAAAACGGCGGCGTGATCGACGTGCTGGTCAAGCGGGCTCTCGCCGAGGGCAAGACCGCTCCTATCTATCACGCGCTGACTCGTCCCGAGACGGCCGAAGCGGAAGCCGTGCATCGCGCCATCGCACTTGCGGAGATGGCGGGCGCGCCGGTCTACATCGTGCATCTCTCTTCAGAGCATGCGCTGAATCAGGTTCGCGAAGCGCGAGACCGGGGCCTTCCAGCCTTTGCGGAAACATGCCCTCAATACTTGCTTCTGTCGGTGGAGGAATTGGAGCGCCCTAATTTCGAAGGGGCGAAATATGTGTTTACGCCTCCGTTGCGTCCCAAGCATCACCTGCCAAAACTTTGGGATGGACTCAAGCACGATCACCTGCAGGTGGTCTCCACCGATCATTGCCCATTCTGTTTTGAAGACCAGAAGGTGCTCGGCATCGATGACTTCACCAAGATCCCCAATGGCGGACCAGGAGTTGAGAACCGTCTCCAGTTGATCTACCATCACGGCGTAAATTCGGGACGGCTGAGCGTCAATCGCTTCGTCGAGATCACATCCACCACGCCCGCGCGCATCTTCGGGATGTATCCGAAGAAGGGCGTGCTGGCTCCGGGCAGCGATGCCGACATTGTCATATGGGACCCGGAGGCTCTCCACACGATAAGCGCTTCCACGCATCACATGCGCGTTGATTATTCCATGTTCGAAGGTTTCCAGGTCAAGGGCAATGTGCGCACCGTGCTGTCGCGCGGAGAGGTGATCGTGGAGAATAATCAATTCCACGGCAAGGCCGGACGTGGTTCTTATCTCAGGCGAGCTGCTCGCGGAGGAGCTTGGCAGTGAGCGCAGTTCCTCACGACCTTACTCTCGATAACGAGGATCTCGCGCCGATTCCCGCATCTCACCGGAGCTGGGGCACCTACAACTATGCGGCGCTGTGGATCGCCATGAGCGTCAATATTCCCACGTACATGTTGGCGAGCGGCATGATCGCCGGGGGGATGAGCTGGCGCCAGGCGATTTTCACCGTGTTCCTTGGCAACGTTCTGGTGCTAGCGCCGATGCTGCTGAATGCGCACGCCGGGGCGAAGTACGGAATTCCCTTCCCGGTGTTTGCGCGGGCCTCGTTCGGGGTGCTGGGTGCGAATGTTCCGGCGGTGTTGCGCGCGCTGGTGGCGTGCGGGTGGTTTGGGATTCAGACTTGGATTGGCGGCGAGGCCATCAGCGTTTTGCTGGCTACAGTTTGGCCAGCGTGGAAGTCCGTGCCGCACGGCGCGGGGATCTGCTTTCTGGCGTTCTGGGTGATCAACCTGGCGGTG
>JANXQZ010000148.1 GCA_025353235.1 Bryobacterales bacterium | reverse complement strand
TCGAAATCGCATCGGACAGCGAACCAAGCACCGTTACCCTGGATCCAAACACCTGGCTCTTAGCCCAGATTCAATTTGCCAAAGCCAGAACCGAGTAGTTCGGCGCACTGCCCAGAAGCATACGGGCAACCCGGCGAGTGTCTTCGGACTCGAATCGGCAAGTCCTGGCACCTTCGCGACCTTCGATTCGGACTCTCGCGTCATGATGGCTGACGCGATATGCCGTCTGCGCCCCATGGTAGGTTTGCAACGAATCGAGCGGCCAATCGGAGTCGGCGACCATCCGAATCCGGCCTTCTGGAGAGATGAGGATCGTCATATCAGAAGGAACGTGGCCGGCATGCATCGCGCTCTCCGCCGCGTTTAGCAACTTTCCCGCATTTTCTACGAACCGGCTCATAAAACACTTATCGCCCCGGACTGGCCGACCTTGAATCTTTTTCAGAGCTTGTGTAGCGTCACTCATAGGGCAGCCAGACCAGTTGATTGACCCATTCCCACGCCTCCGATGCTAGCCAGATGAAAAGAAGCTCTTCGATGGCTATCCCGACATCGAGACTCTGGGGAATGAGGAATACGCCAGAACTATCCATCCCAGCATTCCTGAATGCCCGGAAGTGGGCCGGCATGGCGCCGACATCATGTGATACCAGAATCCGTTGATGCTCCGCCGCCAATCCTAAGGACCTCGGGATCGTTCATCCCGCGCAACCCCGCCGCCTGAGCGCTCTGGAAATCGAGAGACGGCTCGCGCCGCGATCAGTTTCTCGCGCAGGTCGGCTGGCAGTGGGTCAGCGTCACGCTTCCCTTCCGCCCATTTCTCGTTTTGGCGGCTGAGATAAATATCTATCTCAGCCTGGTTAGCCAAATAATAAGCATCGCTGCCAAAGGGGCGAACAACTTTGAAATAATGGAAAGGTGCGCCTCCCGCTGCTCCTCCTCCTCAATCTCCAACTCATCCAGGCCGCCCCCAGCCTCTTTGACCGCTTCTTCGACGAATACTACTTCCGCTTCAACCCCACGCAGGGCACCTCCGCAGGATTCCATCAATACGATACCCAGCTAGAAAACTACTCGAAGAAAACGGTAGACGATCAAATCATCGTCCTGCGCCGCTTTGAAAGCGAGTTCAACCGCGCCCCTGCTTCCGACGACCGCGATCTCGTTCTCGGGAAAATCCACGCCGACCTTCTAACGCTCGAAGCCATTCGCATGTGGGAGAAGAATCCCGACGTGTATTCCAGCGGCATTACCAGCAGCATCTTCACCCTCATGAGCCGGGCTTTCGCACCCCAGCCAGATCGGCTTAAGTCAGTGATCTCCCGCGAGAAGCAGATCCCCCGCGCGCTGGAGGAGGCGCGGGCAAATCTGAAGAACCCGCCTCGCATCTACACCGAGATCGCTTTGGAGCAGTTGCCCGGACTCGTCCAATTTTTCAAGAATGACGTGCCGCTAGCATTCACCCAGGTTCGCGATACAAGATTGCTGGCAGAGTTCAAGGCGGCGAACCAAGCCGCCATCGATGCCCTGCAACGGTACTCCACGTTCCTCAAGAGCGACGTGCTGCCCAAGTCAAAGGGCGATTTCCGCATTGGCGCCGACAACTATCAAAAGAAATTAAGCTACGAAGAGATGGTCGACATGCCGCTCGAAGATCTTCTCAAAGTTGGCTACGCCAACCTCCGTCAGAATCAGGAATCCTTTCGCAAAATAGCCCAGCAGATCGATCCGAAGAAGACTCCCGCGCAGATTCTCGCCGACTTGGAAAGTGACCATCCCGCTCCGGATCGGCTTCTGGGCAGCTTTCGAGATTTGTTCGCTGGACTGAGGGATTTCATCGACAAGCACAAGATTATCGACATACCATCGAAGGTCGAGCCGATTCTGGAGGAGACCCCTCCCTTCGAGCGAGCTACTACCTCCGCTTCCA
>JANXQZ010000135.1 GCA_025353235.1 Bryobacterales bacterium | reverse complement strand
GCCGCCAGCATGGCCAAACCGATGGACGGGATGGTCATGTAATATTCAGTGAAGTGATCCGTTAATGGCAACACCGGCAGCAGCACGAGAACGCTCCAGCCGAGGGAGAAGATGGCCATGCGCGGGCGCTTGGATGCGAAGAGCGCGACCGCAGCGGCCGCAAGCAAAGCGACCGCAAGTCCCAGCCACAAGGGACGCCAGTCCACTTGATCGGGGCGGTACGCGGCCACGCCGAACGACCAGTATCGCCAAAGCGTATGGAGAATCTCTGGCGAGAAGTGCATCTGATAATGCGGGTCGGTTGTTTTCGGCACGTAGGCGAAGTGGGCCAGGGTAAATAGCGCCGACGGAATGAACAACCAGAGCGTGCGCGGAAAGCGCGGCCTGTCCCAAAGCAGCGCGTACAGTGCTGCAATTGCCGGATACATCACCATGAGTTCCAGCGAACCGAAACCGAGCAGGAACACTACCCACTGCCAGATCCAAAATTTCACCTTGCCCGTATCGAAGTAGCGCAGCAGGAGCCAGAACGAGAGCAGCAGAAAGAAGGCGCACAAGACTTCGTTGTACGCCGCGCTCCATCCCAGCGAGGTGGCTAACGCAGCATTTGCCGACCAGATAATCGGAGCGAGAAAGCCCGCTAGTCTTGATCCGGTGAGCCTGCGCGTGATCCCTGCCACGAGCACCAAGTTCGCGAACTGCGTGATGAAAACCCAGATGCGGAAAGGCGCGGCATTCAGACCGAAGAGCCACGTAAAGATTAGGAAATAGAGCCGGTCGCTGATGACGCGGACGGTGCCTTGGGCGCGCGGGCCAAAGAGCACGTCCCACCAATCGTGGAACGTTGTAATCTCATGATGCAGGCCCAGCCAGGCGAAGTCATCGCCCCAGAACCATGTCTTGAGCGCGATCCAATGGACGGCCAAGCAGAACAGGATGGGAACTGCGTAGTAGGCGATTCGAGACGCCCGCGACTCGAACATTACTTGGCTTCGAAGCCGACCGCGCTCACGATCACTCCTAGCTCGCGTTGGTCAGTGGGCGTGGGGGGAAGAGCCTTATCCAGTGTGAAATCCACGGTGACGGCGTCACCCGTGAGTGCGCTGGCGGGGACGTCGCGCGTGTAGGATGCCGCGCCCGCTTTCAAGTATTCCTCAGGCGCAACATTCAACCCATTCACCACTGCCGACAACTTCAAGGAGTGGAACCGTTCCATCACCACGTCTGGAATGGAGAACTTCAAGACGAGACGTCCGCCATTCTGCGCGCCTGTTTTTGGGGGCCTGAGCGTGACGGTGAAGGCGCGCCCGGTCCATCTCCAGGAGTTGTTTTCGACAGCGTAAAATCCTTTTACGAATTGGACCGCCGCGCGCGGGTCGCCGGCCTGCACCATGGCGGCCAGCATGCCATCGTCCGCCACCACCACGGGCGCGCTTTTCCGCTTACGCTTGCAGCC
>JANXQZ010000134.1 GCA_025353235.1 Bryobacterales bacterium | reverse complement strand
GTGCGGATGACGTGGCCGTAGACGTGACCGTGTTCAATGCGGTGCGAATCACCAAACTGTACGGCTCGATGACGTGCAAGGGCGACGACGTGCCGGGTCGTCCCCATCGACGCTCGCGGTTGCTGGAGATACCGGAAACGTCAGAAATTCTGGGGGCCGCTTGACCCCGCGCCGAAATCCTTTGGAGGAAGTAGCAGCATGGGCACCTGAGCAATCGGCACTACCATCGGCAAGTACAAGCCCCGCGCGTGGAAGGTTTGACGTTGAAACCTTCATCGCCGCACACTTGCCCGTGCGTCGCGGCCCGCTAACTTGGGAGGGCCGGGGCCGGAAATGGGAACTTGAGACTTGCCCGTTTTACGACGATCACACGGGCGGTTGTGCCGTGGTCACCGAGGGCAGCAACGGCGCGATAGGGTTCAAGTGCCAACACAACAGTTGCGCAGACAAGCACTGGCGCGATGTCCGCGAGCTATTCGAAGGACCGCGAAGGAAGAACAAACTGGAGGAGGGTCTGCTGACCACAACGTGTCTGCTCGATATCCAAGCTAAGCCCGTTTGTTGGCTTTGGCCGGGTCGGATCGCGCGGGGTAAGCTGAATATCATTGCTGGCAATCCAGGGCTAGGCAAGAGTCAGATTACCGCGAGCATCGCGGCGGTTGTGACGACCGGGGGACACTGGCCGGTTGAGGGTCAGCAGTGCACGCCAGGGGGGTGCTGTTCTTCAGTGCGGAAGACGATCCGGCGGACACGCTTCGGCCCCGGTTGGAAGCGGTCGGAGCGAACCTGAGGCGGGTTCATTTCATCAACGGCATTACCGTCGGGTACTCGGGCAGTGGAACGCGCTCCGATAGGGCCTTCTCCCTGGAAACTGATGTTGAGGCGTTAGATGCAAAGCTGACCGAGTTAGGTGAAGACTTTGCCCTTTTCGAATCTTGCTTCCCCGACATGGAAACCCTCAACGGGCAGATGCTGGCAACCTGTAACCGATCGGCCGAGCGCTTGGCCAGGCGCTGGAATAAGGCCATTGTTGCCGGCAGCGACGCGCATACGCTTGCCGCGCTCGGGCTAACCTACACCGAAGTTCCTGGCGCAGAGAGCGCAGACGCATTCATGGACGGCCTAAAGAACCGCGCTGGTTGCGCTCGCGGGATATCGGGCGATTACTGGACTCTCACGCAAGCCGTAATGAGCATTCGCGTTTCCTTGATGCGAGGAAGAGCATGGACCGTCGCGCTCGCTCCGCTTTTCCTGGCGGTGCCCTTCGTCATCTTGGCGAATTACGCAAAAGAGCACGCCTTTAATCGCAAATGGACGCGCAGGCTAGGCGGACGCACGATTCTGCTAACGCCCGCTTGCGCGCCGGAGAGCGCCGCCTGAGGGTTTCCACCCGAACGGATTGACAATCTTCAATCTTTTTCTCGTTCCCTTTGAGCTACTTACATGAAAAGCGCATTTGCCCACTTGCATTCGCTGTGTTACCATCAGTGGTAGATTTCATGTATCGCGTCCGCGAAGCAAGTCCCGCAAATCCCCAACGGAGTTAACAAAAACAAAAGAATGAGTTATACCGTGTTCCTCGGCAATCTGCCTGTCTGGGTGACCAAGGATGATATTAAGTCCTGGCTCAACTCGGAAAACCTAGTCTATGACGACGTCAAAGTCATACGCAACCCCGAAACGCAGGAATCGAAAGGCTTCGCTTTTGTCGATACCCCGAATTCCGAAGAAATGCAGTCCATCATCCGCCGCTTCGATCGCGCACCTTTGGAAGATCGTTTGCTGCGCGCCAATCAAGCCCAGCCTCCCAAGTCCAAGAGTCAAGTTACCGTCCCGTCGCATACCCCCGGAATGCGTTCGCCCGTTTCAGCGGGTCCGCCCATCAGCGCGGGAAATGGCGGGAATGGCGGCAATAGCACAAATGGCGCGAGCGTAGCAGTCGCCGCACCCGTTGGAGTCGATCGCGGTCCGCGTCGCGAGCGCGGCGGCAAGAAACACAAACGTACCGGCTCGCAAGGCCCGCAGAGTGCCTTCGCCGAAGAATTAGCAAAGGCTCTGTAGACCACGAATATCGATTTCACTCGCCTTCAGGCACTGTTTATCCCGCATCTGTCCCGTAGGTCCGTTCTGGGCCGTCGCAGTTTCCCTTTTATCCCTCTCCACTTTCAGCCGAGCATTTTCCAATTGAGTGGAGTTTGACGGCCAGCCCGGAACCGCCCGTGGCATGGCTTCTAGCCGGCGGCTGAGCACCGCCCCGTGTATCCTTGTAGCTGACTCATGCGCTTGTTCACTGGCATCGACCTGCCGAAGGCTACGCTCGATCGGCTCGAGCGATTGCTCGTCCACCTCCGTCCCACTGCGCACCTCAAGTGGAGTCCCCTCTCCAACCTTCACGTCACGACAAAGTTTATCGGCGAACAGCCGCGCGAGGGTGTGGAGCGCATTAGCTCCGCCTTGCGTGCGATTCCAAAGCGCAGTCCCATCCGCATTTCCATCGACGGCCTGGGGTGGTTTCCAAACCCGCATACTCCGCGCGTGTTCTGGGCCGCAGTGCAAGGAGGGCAATCTCTCGTGGCCTTGGCAGGAGTCATTGATCAAACCCTGGAACCGCTGGGAATCGATCGCGAGTCGCGTCCCTACTCTCCGCATTTGACACTGGCGCGCATCGCGGCGGGTGTTCCACTGCAGCCCATGCGGCAGGCCATCGCTCAACTCGATACGGTGGATTTCGGCGCGTTCGAAGCCGACCGTTTCCACCTGTATCTAAGCCAGCCCGGAGCCGCAGGTTCGGTCTACA
>JANXQZ010000070.1 GCA_025353235.1 Bryobacterales bacterium | reverse complement strand
CCTTCGGATCGAGCTGAGCAATCTGCTCCTCGAGCGCCGCGCAGACCGGGACCACAGGGGCGCCTTCGGCGTCGGCCAGCTTCTTCAGCGCCATGTAGTGCTTGTTGCCCTCCAGGTTCGTGAGCGACGCCTCGTCGACGTTGGCCACATAGAAGGTGGGCTTGCCGGTCAAGAGCTGCATGTCGCGCAAGATGTTCGGGGCGTCGTTGTTCTCGGGCAGCTTGAACGACCGCGTTCAGAACTTAGCCGATCAAGCCCGCGCCGAGATCGCAAAGGCGCCGCAAAGTGCCGAGCAAATCGCTCAAAAGCTCGGACTGACTTTCGCCAAGGCGGACAAAGTGCGAGCCGGAGATCCGCTTCCCATCATCGGTGCCGACAAGCAGTTGTCGGATGCCGTTTCCACGATGAAGAAGGGCGAAGTAAGCCCTGTGATCCAGGCCGGCAATCGGCTGGCGGTAGTGGTGCTCGACGATGTCTTCGCTCCCCGGCCCGCAGACTTTGCGGATGTTGAAACCCAGGTGCGGGACCGCTATCAATCCGACCAAGCGACCAGGTTGGTTGCCGAGCGCTCGAAGCAAGCCGCAGACGCACTCAAGGCGAATGGCGGAGATCTGAAAGCCGTTGCCAAGAGCATGGGCCTCGAGGTTAAGACGACGGACTGGTTTACGCGCCAGGGCGCAGCCGAGGGCATCGGTTCTGCCAGTTACTTTGGCGATGCGTTTACCAAAACCGCAGGCAGCGTCGTGGGTGCCATAAACGTGGGTACGCAGACGGTAGTGGCCAAGGTTGCCGAAAAGCAGGAGGCCGACGCTAGCAGACTCGCCGCCGAGAAAGAAGGCATCTTGATGCAGCTCAAAGGCAAGAAGGCCGAAGAGCGCAACATGCTGTTTGAAGACAGCATCATGGCCAAGTTGATCGAAGAGAAGAAGGTCAAGAAGCATCGCGACGTGATCGCTCAGTTGTTGAAGAGATACCGCACCTAATGCTTCACAGTCTGCTGGATTTCCTGCGGACGCTGACCACGCCGGACCGCTTGATCCAGTTCCTGGCAACGGTGATGACCGGTTGGTGGGGCTACGGCCTGCTAACCGGAATCGTCTTCGCCGAGACGGGTTTGCTGCTAGGTTTTTTCCTGCCTGGCGACTCTCTCCTGTTCACAGTAGGCGTGGTGGCTGGCGCTGGCCAACTGAACATCGGGCTGATTATTGCTCTGCTCATTTGCGCGTCCATGATCGGGGATTGGTCCGGCTACATGATCGGCCGCAAGACTGGACCGGCCATCTTCAACCGCCCGGATTCGCGCCTATTCAAGCAAGAGTATCTGACGCGAACCCAGGCCTTCTACGATAAGCACGGTGGCAAGACGATCATTTACGCGAAGTTCGTTCCGATTATCCGCACCTTCGCCCCTTTCGTGGCAGGCGTGGCTCGCATGAAATATTCCAGGTTTCTGGCGTTCGATGTTTTCGGCGGGGTCGGCTGGGTTCTGTCGATGACTCTGGCGGGATATTTTCTAGGCGGGATTCCGTTGATTCGCGCGAATTTCGAGAAAGTGGTAATCCTGATCGTGGTCATCTCGGTGACCCCCATTCTGTTTCAAGCCCTCAAAGCACGTTTCCAAACTTAGCTTTCAAACAATAGATTGTCTCCATCTTTTCCTGCTGCGACTGGCTCTCTATGGTGGCGGAAGCCAAGTCACAGTTTTCCAGCCTTCGAAATCTGGAGATCCGCCTACGAGCATTCGGCGCTCAAGTGCGACAGCTTGCTCGCCTCAGAGCACAGCGAACGCACCATCCCGCCTGCAGTACCTAATTTCGAGTACCCTGGTATTTCCGATGAAAACCAGAATCGCCGTTACTGTCCTCCTCACATCTTTCCTCGCCTTCGCCCAGCCGCCGCGCCGCGCCGGTGCCGATACACCCGAGGCCCGAGCCGAAGAAAAGAGCGCCCATGAGCTCGCCGAGTTCGTGAAAGCCAACTACACGAAGTACGAATACCCGATCGCCATGCGAGACGGCAAACATCTCTTCACGGCGGTCTATGTGCCGAAAGATACTTCCGAGAAGTGGCCCATCATGCTGAACCGCACGCCCTACAGCGTGAGCCCGTATGGAGTGAACAACTATAAAGGGAATCTTGGACCTTCCGAGAAGTTCGCTCGCGACAAGTTTATTTTCGCCTACCAGGACGTGCGCGGACGCAATTTGTCCGAGGGCACCTTCGTCGACGTGCGCCCGCAGATTGCGAACAAGCGCAGCCCGAAAGACATCGACGAATCGAGCGATACCTACGACACCATCGAGTGGCTGGTGAAGAACATCCCCAACAACAATGGGCGTGCCGGAATTTCGGGCATTTCTTATCCAGGCTTCTACGCCTCAGCTGGCTGCGTGGACGCGCATCCCGCGCTGAAGGCCTGCTCGCCGCAAGCCCCCGTTACTGACTGGTTCATTGGTGATGATTTTCACCATAACGGCACGCTGTATCTGCCCCATGCCTACAACTTCATGAACAGCTTTGGCAGACCTCGTCCAGACCCCGTTCGGCCCGACGATGTCATCCGCCAGCTCACTCCCAACCGCGTGGATGCGTACAAGTTTTTCCTGGAAGCCGGTCCTCTCGCCAACATCAACGAGAAGTACTTCAAGAACGATGTGGCGTTCTGGAACGATATGCTGAAGCACCCGAACTACGATGAATTCTGGCAGTCGCGCGACATTCGGCGTCACTTGAAGAACATCAAGCCTGCTGTGATGACCGTGGGCGGGTGGTTCGATGCCGAGGATCTATTCGGGGCCTTGGCCGTATACAAAGCCATCGAGAAGCAGAACCCGCAAGCGAACAACATGCTGGTGATGGGTCCCTGGTTTCATGGCGGTTGGTCGCGGGGCGATGGCGATCACCTGGGCGCAGTCAGCTTCGATTCTAAGACAGCCGTCTTCTTTCGAGAGAATATCGAGTTTCCATTCTTCAACTTCTATTTGAAGGACAAGGCTGATCCCAAGCTGCCCGAGGCTTACGTCTTCGAGACCGGGACTAACATCTGGCGCAAGCAAGATGCGTGGCCGCCGAAAAACGTGGTCGCGAATGCGCTCTATTTTCAGGCCAACGGAAAGCTCTCGTTCTCCATGCCGAATGAATCCAACGCCTTCGACGAGTACGTAAGCGACCCGAGTAAACCCGTGCCATACATCGCTTCTTACAAAGCCGGCATGACTCGCGAACACATGGTGGAAGATCAACGCTTCGCCTCCTCACGCCCGGACGTGCTGACTTACCAGACCGATGAACTCCCGAACGACATGACCGTGGCCGGGCCCATCGAGGCAAGCCTGTTCGTGTCCACCAGCGGAGGCGATTCGGACTGGGTTGTGAAACTCGTGGATGTGTATCCGGACGACTACCCGAACCCCGAGCCAAACCCAGCAGATTTGACGATGGGCGGGTATCAGCAAC
>JANXQZ010000042.1 GCA_025353235.1 Bryobacterales bacterium | reverse complement strand
TATTGATAGAGTGCGAAAGAATCGGGAACTGGCACGCTTCGAATGGATCTGATTCGAAGGTGGTGCATCTGGCTGTTCGCGCTCGGTTCGCTTCACGGCTTTGAATTGCAACCCGAAACCGTACAAGCCTATGATCGATACGTCAAACTGACGGAAACGGAATCGCGCGAACGATCAGCGAAAGGCGCGTATCTTTGGCTCGATCAGCACAAGCGAGAAAAGTCGCTCGTCTGGTTAAACCAAAATTTCACAACGACGCACAGGACAGTCGAGATTGAGGTGCCAAACGGCGTTATTCAGGATTGGATCGGCGAGGTGTTTCTCCCTGGAATGACGATTGAGCGGGTCCGCGACGTTCTGCTGGATTTTGCAAGATACAAAGAGTTCTTCCCGTCGGAGGTGGCTGAGTCGAGGCTTGAGAAGCGCGACGGCGATCATTTCGAAGCCTTTCTGCGGTTTTCTAAAAGACAGATCCGGAAAGTAATGTTGAATGCGAAGTGCTCTGTTCAGTATGAGGCGCAAGACCCGTTGCATGTCTCCATCGCGGCGCGTTCAACGCACATCGGAGAGGTTCGGAATCCAAGCAAGAAGCCTTACGAGGAAGAGCAACCTGCGGAAAGCGAGTACGGCTTTCTCTGGCGCTTGACGTGGTATTGGCGGCTGGAGCAAGCGGACGGCGGCGTGTATGCGGAACTGGAGGTGGTCTCGTTGTCCAAGGATGAAGGGCTGCTGGGCCGAGGTCGATTGATGAACGGCTTCGTGGATCGATTCTCGAAAGAGTTCACCGAGGACATGACTGAGCGAATGCGTCGGCTTCTCGCGCCCGGACACTAGATAAGGAAGCGTCAAAGCGCGATTGAGATAGGCCCTTGCGCCCAACTTGAGCAAAACTACGCCCATCAGAAGTTGAATTTGAGAGCAAATTGTATCTGGCGCATCGGGGTGGATGTCAAAGTAATTCTGCCGAAGCTCGTCGCGGGCGCAACATTTGAACCATTGTTCCAACTTAATTGACCCCCAACGTTCAGCAGCACATGATTCGGCGCGTTGAACATCTCCATACGGAACTCCACGTTTTTGCGTTCGGTGATAGGGAAAAACTTGAACACGGAAACATCCTGATTTCCGAACCACGGTCCCCGGAGGTTGTTACGCGAACAATTTCCAAACGTTGCGGCGACGGGGTTGGAGAAGGCAGCGGGGTTATACCAGCCATTCTGGTTGTGATTGGGCAGGACCGGGTCCACACCGGCATTGCAATTGAGCCGCGTGGCATTCGAAATGAAATTCGTGCCGCCGGAATCCCATGATGACGTATTCACTACGCTGCCGCTCTGCAGCGTGGTGATGGTGCTGGCCTGCCAACCGCCCGCCACTTGGTTGACCACTCCTCCATGATTGAGAAATCTCTTGCCTCTCCCGAATGGCAACGAGTATAGGACGGAGGCAACGAAGCGCTGCGGAATATTGTAATCCGAAGGGCCGTATTCGCACCTAAGCGGGCAGCGCGCGTCCTGGGGCGAGAAGTCGCTCCCAACGGTCCCCCGGATGTTGCTGGTTTCGTCCAGGGACTTTGACCATGTATACGCAACCAAGGCGTTCAGGTCAGTGCCGAAACGCTGGGTCAGTTTGAAGGCCAGCGCATTGTAGTTGCCATTCGCGTCGGCATTCAAATACTGTATGCCGGATGCCCCCCATTCCGGATAGGGGAGCCGTTGGACCGACGATAAGGTGGGGCTGAGAATACCCTGGTTTTGGTCCGAAAGATAAGCCAGGTGGCGGCTGAGGGAACCGGTATAACCAACCTCCAGTGCCGTGGCTTGTCCCAGCGTGCGCTGAACGTTCACGATGTACTGCATGGTCGAAGCGGTCGGCAGGTGCGGGTTGGCGCCCCAGGCCAGGCTGATGGGCACCGTTACCGGAAGCGACGCTGTGTTGATGAAATTCGTGTAGGTGAACGTTGGCACATCATAGTTGTGCTGCACCAGGGTCGTGGTGCGACCTCCCATTCCCCGAGAGAGATCGAAGATGGAGTTCTTGCTTTCCTCGGAGTAGAATATGCCGAAGCCCGTGCGAATGGACCATTTGTTTGATGGGCTAAAGGCGATCCCGAGGCGTGGCGCGAAGTTCCTAAAGTTGGTATTGATCAAGCGGTCGCCCAGTCGCCCGTCCCTGACGGTCTGGAGCGGAGGTCCAGAGCTTTGTCCAGCCCCCTTCCAGTAGGGGGCATAGCGGAACGCGATGTCATCGTAGAAACCTCCGGAGCCCGTGCGCACGTAAACTGGATGCTTGCTCAGGTCCTGTACGTTCGCGACATTCGGAAGCGGTTGATTGAGTTGAACGTTCGGCTGGAAGCCATACTTGTCCAGCAACGGCTGGGCGACTTCCCAGCGTAGACCCAGGCTGAGCGTCAATCGAGGGCTGACCCGCCACGTGTCGTCAATATACGTCGCCCATTCGCTATTCCGAAAATCGGCCTTCGCCAAAGCAACAGCGATGATAGCGTCATACGTGTCACCTAGCATGAAATCTGCGCCCGTATAGCCGCCGGAGGTCTGAGCAGTGGTGGCGCTGGTCGGCGTATAGATTTGAGTGAAGCGATTGTCGAAATAGAACTGGCCCCGAGGGAATTCATTTCCCAATTGGGGAAACCTGTTGTATCGGTATTCTCCCCCTAATCTTAGCGAGTGTTTCCCGAATACCCAGGAGAAGTTATCCACAAACTGCAGATATTTGTCGTTGATCTGGAAGGGGCTGCTGGTCGGATTTCCGAAAGTGGTCAAGTTCTGCGCCAGCGGAATATTCGGTATGCCGAAGGAGTTCGGATCCGTGACCTTCACCGGTACGCCCAATGCCTCATCCACGTTCTCTTTGGCCGCCAACTGCTGGGTGATGTTGTTGAACAGCGAGTTGTAACCAAACCGCGCTTCATTCACCTTGGTGGGGGAAATCGTCCGGACGTTCGACAACACCCACTGGCTGGCCCGCGTATACAAAACGTTTCCGTCGTTGAGCCCCAGCGAGGGGCTGACGGCAAAGGTGGATTCGTCGTTCCAACTATACCGCCCGAACCATTGCGATTTGGAACTCTCGTTGAAATCGATCCGTTCGGTCAAGGTGTCCTTGTCGACGGGAATGCTCAAACCAAATTGATAATTATTGAAAGGCAGCCCCGGCGCGCTGGGCAGATTGGGAAGGGGCATCCATTTCAACAGGAGAATGGAACCAGGGCTTAGGCGGTTCTTCGGAACCTGGTTGTTGGGAAACAGGGTTTGCGTGATGTTAGGAAAGGTTCCGGAGCGCGTGTTCGGATCCGCCAAAGGGTATTGGGGAAGGATGGAGGAGAAGTCGCCGTTTCGCATTTCCGGAGTGAGCACCGTGCCTAGCGAGTTAGTGGTTTTGCGGGATTTATACCCCTCGAAGTTGGACATGAAGAACAGCCGGTTCTTCCCGTTGAAGAGCTTCGGAATCTGAATTGGCCCTCCCAGCGTGTAGCCGTATTGATTCTGGCGGTACGGGGCCTTCTTCGGAGGAGGGTTCTTGGCGCTGCGTGCGGCTGAAGCGAAATCGTAGTCCTTGGCATCGAACTTATCATTGCGCAAAAATTCGAACAGCGTTCCGTGGTACTCGTTGCTGCCGGACTTGGTAGACACGTTCACCTGACCTGCTTCCCTGCCGAATTCCGCCGGGTAGATTCCTGTTTGAACCTTGAACTCTTGCAGAGCGTCCACCGACGGCTGCAGAATATAGGTATTGAAATCGATATCCGTATTGGTGATACCGTCAAGCGTGAAATTCTGCCAAGTGGAGCGGGATCCTGACACGGCAATCGTGAGGGACCCGCGGGAACCACCCAGCCGGCCAGCAGCCTGCGCGGCGGGAACGAATCCATAGGTGACGTTGGGACTCAGCGCGACCAGACTGAAGAAATTACGGCCATTCAGCGGCAATTCCGTAATGCGGGCCTGCTCGATGACCGTCCCTACAGTCGCGTTTTCGGTGGTCAACTGCGAGGCGTTCGCGGCTACCTCGATGGTTTGGGTAGCTTGCCCCACCGTAAGAGTGAAATCCAGGCGGGCGGTCTGCTGCACCTGGATCTCAATGTTCGTCTTGAAGACCGTGTCGAAACCCTGCATCGCGACTTTGACGGAGTACGTGCCAATGGCCAGTTCGGGAATACTGTAAAGCCCCGAGGAATTGGTGACCGTTGATCGCGAAACGTTAGTCTGCACGTTCAAGACAGAAACGGATGCGCTCGGAACAGTCGCTCCGCTGGCGTCCGTAACCTCGCCT
>JANXQZ010000015.1 GCA_025353235.1 Bryobacterales bacterium | reverse complement strand
GAACTCTCCGCGCCGCGCGACTTGGCCAAGATTTTTGAAACTACCGATTACGCGAAGTGGAAGAGCTTCCGCAACTCGGACGACTCGCGCTATGTGGCTCTCACGCTGCCCCACATCCTGATGCGCGACCCCTACGGAAAGAACACCCGTCCGGTGGACGAGTTCGATTACGAAGAGGGCGTGGACGGCACCGAGCACAATAAGTACCTTTGGGGCAATGCGGCCTGGGCGCTGGCAGCCCGCATCACGGATTCGTTCGCTCGTTATAACTGGTGCGCCTCCATTCGAGGAGTGGAAGGAGGGGGCAAGGTGGAAGGCCTCACGGTACATAACTTCTCTACCGATGAGGGCGACATCGCAATGAAGTGCCCGACGGAGACTGCCATCACGGATCGCCGGGAAAAGGAATTGGCGGATCTTGGATTCGTTCCGCTGGTCCATTGTAAGAATACCGATTATGCGGCATTCTTCAGCGTTCAGAGCGCGCAGAAGGGGAAGAAGTACGACACGGACGCGGCCACTGCGAATGCCCGCTTGGCTACCAACATGAGCTACATTCTGGCAGTTTCGCGCTTCGCTCATTACCTCAAAGCCATGATGCGCGATAAAATCGGCAGTTTCATGAGCCGCAGCGAGTGCGAGTCGTTTCTAAACCGCTGGATCCAGGGGTACGTCATCGATTCCAGCGCGACCGCCGAATCTAAGGCGAGTCATCCGCTCGCGGAAGCTCGCGTGGATGTGGTGGACGTTCCCGGCAAACCGGGCGCCTACCGCGCGGTCGCCTTCCTGAAGCCCCACTTCCAGTTGGACGAATTGACAGTTTCCATGCGGCTGGTGGCTGATTTGCCTCCGCCTGCTGGGTAGCAAGAACTCGCTTTTTTGGCTCGGCTCGGTTATTTGTTCGAGCTTTGTGCGTTATATAAACCGCAGGGATTGCAAGGCGGGCATTCCTGGCCATGTGATTCCGCCTGTACGGGAATTGCGCAGGACTGTCTATGGCTGGCCTGCGAGCCCCTAAAACAAACGTTCGAGAGACATAAAGGAGATACTCGCAATGCCATCAGATAATTTTATGTGGTTCCCCGACGAAGCGAAGGGCGGCCTTCTATTAGGAAAATCCAAGAAGCCCGAGGGCGAAACCGCAGACGCTTGGTTTGCTAAAAAGAAAGCCCTGGAACTAATCGAGTTCACTTTTGGACTCGAGCAAGCCGACACCACTACTTCCAGCACCTCGGGCTCGGGCGGCGGAAAGGTGAAATTCAACGAGTTCGAAATAAAGAAGGCCGTGGATTTGGCCAGCGTGCCCCTATACCAAGCCTGCGCCGCGGGCGCGCATTACCCGAGCGTCATGCTCGCCATCCGTAAGCCTGGGGGTGAGAAGCTGCTCTATCTCCAATACATTTTCTGCCAGGTCTTCGTTACCAACATCGGTTGGAGCGGCGGGGCCGGTGAAGAAGCTCCCAGCGAGACCGTAAAGTTTAAGTTTGGCGCGCTGGGCATCCGCTATGTGCAACAGCTTCCCAACGGGCAGCCGGGCGCGGCCATGGAAGGGGCTTGGAGCGTTGTCACCAATGCGCCGACTCTGAAGGTCAAAGATATCACCCCGCCTTCGTATCTGCTGAATTCTCAGGCCTAGCTCAATTCGACTCGTTTCGAGGGCGCTCATGACGGTTCAAGAGCTTTTCCGCGCCGGGCAGCTGAAGGAAGCGATTCAGGTGCTCGGCGCAGAACTGCGAGATCATCCCACGGACGGCAAACGCCGGACATTTCTCTTCGAATTACTCTGTTTTGCGGGCGAGTACAGCCGCGCCGAGAAGCATCTTAGCCTGCTGGCGGATGCCAACGCCGACGCTGGCATGGGAGCGCTCGTCTACCGTTCGGCACTGGTGGGTGAGCGGAAGCGGCAGGCTTTTTTCGAATCCAAGCAATACGAAAGTGCTGCGGCAGCCGAAGTGAAGCCCCGGCGCGGGAAGCTGAACGGGCAACCCTTTCAAACGATTGAGGATGCCGACCCTAGAATCGGCCCGCGGCTGGAAGTGTTCATCGCGGGTGAATACGTGTGGCTTCCTTTCGAACATCTCGGGTCGCTCAGGATGGAAGCTCCGCGTCTGCTCCGTGACCTGCTCTGGTCCAGTGGGGTGGTGATGGCGGGTCCCGCGCTGAAGGGTCAAGATTTTGGCGAGGTGCTGCTTCCCGTTCTGTATCCGTTCTCTTGGCAGCATGCGAACGATCAGGTAAAGCTAGGACGCGAGACGGACTGGGTAGGCGATATCGCGTTTGGACAGAAGTTGTTGATCATTGATGGAGGGGACGCTGTTCCGTTCCTCGAAGTTCGAACGCTGCAGTTCGACGATGCTGAAGAGAACGACAAATGAAGCTACCGCTCCCTTACGGTCACGGCTCAGTTGGATTCGTAGCTGAGCCGCGCGCGTTAGCAAGCGGCAACTGCGGGTTCTTGGCGTAACTCATGCCCCTTCGCGATGATCTGCTGAACCCCATCCCTGGGGAAAATCCGAGCGGGACCAACCTTCGATACGATCCCGACACCGACAAAATCAAGGAAGCCCGCAGAGAAGAACTGGACGTTCCTCAGGGCGACTGGAAGACTACTCTCAAGACAGCCGAATACCCGGTTGTGATCAAGCTGGCTGGCGAGCTGCTGGCAAAACGCGGAAAGGATCTTCAGATCGCCGTGTGGCTAATCGATGCCCTGGTTCGAGCCGAGGGATTCGCGGTACTCGCTCCGTCGATTCGATTCCTGCATGATCTCATGGACCAGTTCTGGGATACCCTCTACCCGGAAATCGAGGACGGCGACGTCGAACTCAGGGCCGCCCCCGTGGAATGGCTGGGCTCTAAGCTGGAAGAACCTCTGCGGCGGCTTAGCATTAACTCGAAAAAGCACACTTGGCTGGATTATCAGGAATCCAGGTTGGTGGGCTCTGAAGCAGACGCAAACAGCTACGAAAAGCAAGAGGTCAGAAACGCGAAGATCAAGGAGGGTAAGCTGTCGGCGGAGGCTTTCGATGAAGGCTTCGACGCAACACCCGTTGCTTTCTACGAGAAAACCGCCGCCGCCATCAGCGAAACTTTCAGCGAGTTGGAGACCATCTCCGAGTTTTGCGATTACAAATTCGGCGACTACTCGCCCAGCTTTCTAAAAACAAGAAAAGCGCTCGAGGACATTGAGCAGACGATTAAGCAGCTACTGAGCCGAAAGCGCGGAGGGGTTGTTCCGCGCCCCGTTCCGAAATCCGAGCCGACACCCGATCCTGTAGAGGACGAGGAATTGACTGGTTACGATTCATCGCCCAGTCGAGCGGACGAAGATTTGGGTTCGGTTATGATGTTTGCCGACGAATCCCCAAGCGATACTCCGTCTTCCCGCGGAGAATCGCGCCGCGCCGCCGCTGCGAGTCCGCTAGATCCCGACGAACTCGGCTCCACGCTGGGCGAGATTTGTCGAGGCCTTCGCGAAAAAGATCCTTCCGATGTTACGCCGTTTCTGATTATCCGGGGCTTCCGCTGGGGCGAACTGTGGTGCCAGGCCCCTCCCGTTATTTTTCATAAACTGGAGGCTCCGCCTACGGACGTACGAGTGGAACTGCGCCGTCTCACGAACTCGGCCGAGTGGAAGGAAGTGCTGGATGCTGCCGAAGACGCTATGGCGCTGCCATGCGGTCGCGGATGGCTGGACCTGCAACGCTACACGGTCGCCGCGCTG
Source organism: Bryobacterales bacterium (assembly GCA_025353235.1). Classification (GTDB taxonomy): domain Bacteria; phylum Acidobacteriota; class Terriglobia; order Bryobacterales; family Bryobacteraceae; genus JANXQZ01. Next base: position 868 of record JANXQZ010000015.1, on the reverse strand, counting down.
GATCAGTTGCAATATTATTCGGCCTCGGCTGCCGTCAAGAGCGGATTGCGCGCCCTTCTCCAGGACTTGCCGGATCTGCTGGACGCAAATCTGATGGACGACACGCCTTGCGCCAATGCCGAAACCAAGGCCTGGATCGCAAGTTTCGTTCTCTCCACGCCAGCGGACCTCCCCGCTGCAGAACCTGCGGTTAGCGAAGATACTCCGTCCGACGACACTAGTTCGTCGACGGACGACACCCCTGCGGAGGAGCCGTCAAGCGATACACCCGTCGTTGAGGAAGAACCCGTCAAAGCGGCCGAGCCCGAGCCGGTATTCGATGGACCGATCGACGAAAACCCGCCGATTATCGAGGCCAGCGTGGACGTTCCCGTGGAGCCGGAGCCGGATGTGTTCGAAGTGGCTAAGCAATCCCTACAGGATGGAAATACTTCGGAGGGGTTGGGGCTTATTTCAAAGAAACTGGCCAATGAGAGATCCGGCAGAGCGCGGTTCCGGCGCAGAACTCAACTTGCGCATCTGCTCATGATGGGCGGACATGGCAAGATTGCGCAGCCGCTGTTGGACCAGATTAGTCTGGAGATCGAGGAGCGGAATTTGGAGCAGTGGGAAGATGCCGAAGCCCTTGCTTACCCCTTGGAACTTTTAATGAGGTGTCTTAGTTCGGAGGAAGATCAACGCGAAAAAAAGCTCCAGTTGTACAACAGAATTTGCAAGCTCGACCCGTTGCGTGCTCTGACGTGCACATTCTGAGATGCTAGACAAAAGGTTCGAACGCAGCGTCCAGCAAAGCCTCATTGACCGGCTCATCGATCTCGAGCCGGACAACCGTCAGGAGCCCCCTTTATCGCGTCCCGAGTCGCTGCGC
>JANXQZ010001246.1 GCA_025353235.1 Bryobacterales bacterium | reverse complement strand
CGCCGTCTCAGCCTTCAAGTCCTGATTTCTTGACCGCTACAATATTGGGCAGCGTTGTGGGGCAGCCAATCCTGGCGCAGCCGCCTGTCTAGGCGGCTCGTTATTCCACCACCAACACCCGCAATCTAGACCCATCCTCCCCGCCCCGATAAACCCGTTCCACCGCCTTCCGAAAGTCCGCAACCTTCGCCGTCGGAATATTCAAAAACACCTGCGGATTGCGATCAATCAACGGAAACCACGAGCTTTGAATCTGCACCATAATCCGATGCCCCGGCCGGAACACATGGCAAACATCCGGCATCGAAAACTCAATCTTTGCTGGCTTACCCGCCGCGAAGGGCTCCGGCTTTTCGAAGCTGTTCCGATACTTGCCCCGGAACGGCTCGCCTCGAACCAACTGCTGGTATCCGCCCATATTGACCCCCATCGGATTCGGATCAGGATCGGGATAATCCGCCGGGTAAACATCAATCAGCTTCACCACAAAATCCGAGTCAGTCCCGCTGGTCGACACGTGCAGCACCGGTTCAATCGGCCCAGCAATAGTAACGTCATGCTCCAGCGGATCCGTCTGGTACACCAGCACGTCCGGCCGCTTCGACGCGAACCGCTGATCGAACGTCATGTAATTCCCCGGCATCCCGGATCCGATATTCCCGATCACAGGCACGGGCCGATCGGGATCGCTAGTATACTCATCGAATTCGGGACCCTTAGCGGACGGCGCAAACGAGAGCTTGCCGCCCGCATCGAAGTAGAGCGTCTTGGCCGCTGCCCCCTGCGGCGGCCATTTTTCAAAACGAACCCACTCATTCCTGCCAGTCTCGAACAGCCAAGCTTTGGGAACCGTGCCGCTCGCCGACGCCTTTAGCCCGTCTCCTTTTTGCTTTAAGTTGTTCACGAAAAAAGGCAGTTCAATATGCTCCCGATAGAACTCCCCAGTCTTCGACGCGAACGCCAAATTCCCAAGCTTGTCGCCATCGCCGCGCGACCACCCGCCATGCGGCCATGGCCCCATCACCAGCGTATCGGCCGACATCGGCCCGCTCCCCTCCGTGGCGCGAAAGAGCTTCAGCGGCCCCGCCAGATCCTCGGCATCGAACCAACCACCCACCCACAGCACCGCCGGACGGACCTTCTGCATATGAGGAGCGAGCGCCCGCCCTTGCCAGAACGCGTCGTAGTCGGGATGCCTCAGAAGGTCGTCCCAATAAACATTCTCATTCTTCAGATACCGTTCATTCGCATTCGCCAGCGGACCCATGCGCAGATAGAAATCGTACTCATCCCGAGTTCCGTAATCGAACCGTTTCCCTTCTTCCGGTCTCGCCGGATCGCCCTTCCTCGGCTTGAAACTCGTGTAGAAACCAAAGTTCGCAGCGAGATAAAAAGCGCCGTTATGGTAGGAGTCGTCGCCATTGCCAACATCCCCCATCGGCGCTTGCGGCGAGACGGCTTTCAGCGCCGGGTGCGCGTCAATCAAGCTGAACGCCGCATAGAAGCCGGGGTAGGAAATGCCCCAAATTCCCACCCGCCCATTGTTCGCAACATTCTTGGTAAGCCATTCGATCGTGTCGTAAGTATCCGTGCTTTCATCCGTGTCCTTCGCTCCAATGAGCCTCTTATGGACAGGCACGTCAATGAACGAGCCTTCGGAGAGATAGCGGCCGCGCACATCCTGGTAGGCAACGATGAACCCGTCTTTGGTGAAGAGTTCGGAAGGACCCACAAACGTCCTGTAATTGTCGATCCCATACGGAGCCACCGAGTAAGGCGTGCGCTGGAGCAGGATCGGATATGGTTGTGCTTGGTCCTTAGGCGCGTACACGGATGTGAAAAGCTTTACGCCATCCCGCATCGGAATGCGAAAATCGAACTTCGTGTAATGCGAGCGCGTGTATTCGAGTTGTTGCCGGATTTTCTCGGCGGGCGTTTGGCTGCAGAGGGTGGGGGAGCACAGCAGAAACAGGGAAGTTGCGGCGTAAAATCGAATCATCTGGATAAGCCATCTTACCGGAACCCTCGCCGCAGCCTGGTCGGGCACATCATTTGGGTTGCGGCAACGCTGCTTTGTGCTACAACACCCAGTTGCGGCGATGCTGTTTTTGTGGGGCAGCCAATCCTGGCTGCAGCCGCCTTTCCAGGCGGCTCTCTCTCAGCGCATCGACGCTTCCTCAGTACCAGTCCAGTAAACTAAAAGTTCCTGCATGAAAGTAGCGCTCGGCCAGACCAACTCGACCGTAGGCGACCTCGCCGGCAACGCCGCGCGCATGTTGTCCTTCGCGCGACGCGCCGCCCAAGCCGAAGCCCACGTCATCGCGTTCCCCGAGTTGTCCCTCACCGGCTATCCTCCGCGCGACTTGCTCGAAAAGGAAAGTTTTCTCGATCGCGCCGAGGCCTGTCTCTTAGAACTCGCGCAATCCACCGCCGACCTAAATCTGAAAATCGTCTGCGGCACTGTCACCCGAGCCGACGCAAGCACCGGAAACCCTCTCTATAACAGCGCGGCCGTCCTTGGCGCGGGGAGCATTCTCTTCCGTCAAAATAAAATGCTGCTGCCCAGCTACGACGTGTTTGATGAGACGCGCTACTTCCAGCCCGCCGAACGCCAGAATCCGCTCATTCTCGATGGAGCGGAAGCCGCCCTCACCATCTGCGAAGATGCTTGGAACGACAAGCAGTTTTGGGAGCGTCGTCTCTACCGGCGCGATCCGGTGGAGGAGCTCGCTCGAGCGGGCGCCAAAATCTTGATCAGCATCAACGCGTCCCCCTATCACATGGGCAAGCGAGATCTGCGACGCGAGATCTTCACCACTACGGCGCGCCAATATAAGATGCCCATCGTCTACGTGAACCAGGTGGGCGGGAACGATCAACTGGTGTTCGACGGCAGCAGCTTTGCCATGGACGCGAACGGGGACGTGATCGCGGCAGCCGCTTCCTTCGAAGAGGATCTGGTCTTCTTCGATTCGGAAAAACTTACAGGCGAACGGCATGACAACCTCCAGGATGAAGACGAGGCCGTCTATCAGGCGCTCGTGCTCGGCACTCGGGACTACATCCACAAGTGCGGTTTTTCAAAAGTGCTGATCGGCCTAAGCGGAGGCATTGACTCCTCGCTCACCGCCGCGATCGCAGTCGACGCCGTAGGAAACGAAAACGTAGTAGGCGTGGGCATGCCCGGTCCCTATTCTTCCGAACATAGCGTGACCGACGCCCGCGACATGGCGCGCAACCTCGGCATCCGCTTCGAGCTCGTGTCCATCGGCGAGGCGTATGCGAACTTTCTCAAGGTGCTCGATCCGCTATTCGGCGCCAGCCCGCGCGACGTAACAGAAGAAAATCTGCAATCCCGCTTGCGAGGAGTCACGCTGATGGCGCTCTCGAACAAATCGGGTGCTATTGTCCTCACGACTGGCAATAAGAGCGAACTGGCCGTCGGCTACTGCACGTTATATGGCGACATGTGCGGCGGCTTGGCGGTTATCAGCGACGTGCCCAAGACGTTGGTCTATCGGCTATCCCGCGTCGCCAATCGCCGCCATGCTAACGCGATCCCCGAAAGCGTTTTCACGAAGCCGCCCTCGGCTGAGTTGAAGCCTGATCAGAAAGATACCGACTCTCTCCCGGAATACGATGTGCTCGACGCGATCCTGCGCGGGTACGTCGAACACATGAAATCTCCGCGGCAGATCGCCGATGAGCTGCGTTTGCCCCTTGAGCAAGTGCGCGGCATCGTCAACAAAGTCGACCGCAACGAATATAAACGCCAGCAAGCCGCTCCCGGACTCAAGGTCACCACCAAAGCCTTTGGAATTGGACGCCGCTTCCCAATCGCCCAGAGATTCTCCGAATGAACATCCAAAAAATGTGGGGCAGGTTGTTAACCTGCGGCCGATTGTCAATCGGCCCAATCATCGCCGTCCTAATCCTAACCTCCCAAACCATCCCCCGCGAGCAACCCGGCCTCCTCCCCGATGGCAGCTTCCTGCTCCCCAGCGGCTGGCGCATCAAGCCCGCAGGCCAACAAGTAAAACTCGACACCCTCCCCATGTCGTCCGTCCTATCCCGCGATGGCAACTTCCTAATCGTGCTAAACGGAGGCTATAATCCCCCCTCCCTCTCAGTCCTGGATCTAACCACCGCAAAAACAATCGGCTCCACCCCAGTACCCGATGCTTGGCTCGGACTTGCGCTCTCCGCCAACGGCCGCACCCTCTATGTCGGCGGCGGCTCCAAAGCCAGCATCTTCGAATTTGCTTTCTCCGAAGCAGGCGAACTGAAACCTGCACGCACCTTCGAACTCGTGGACGCAGCCGCGCGCACCTACCGCGATTTCATCGGCGATGTCGCGCTCTCCCCCGATGGCCGCCTGCTATACGCAGCCGACCTCTTTCACGATGCAATCCTGGTGGTAAATCCGCAGTCCGGCCAGATCATCGAACGATTCAAGACGGGCCGCCGTCCCTACCGCATCCTGTTTCACCCGGACGGCAAATCGTTCTTCGTCACCAGTTGGGCCGACGCCACGCTCTATCATCACCAGGCTGACAACGGCCAGCAGCTTGCCATGGTCCGCCTGGGTCAGCATCCCACGGACATGCTCTGGAGGGACAAGCAAATCACCCCCGAAGGAACGGAAGAAGGCGACTGGAAAGCTCGTCTATTCGTCTCGGCCGCGAACACGAATAACGTGTATGCGGTCAGCGTGAGCGAGAGCAAGGATCTGCGTTTAGTAGAGACCATCAACGTCGCCACCACGCCGATGCACCCTCTCGGCATGACGCCCAGCGCACTCGCGTTGAGCGCCGACAAGAGCCGCATGTACGTCGTGTGTTCGGATGCGAATGCCGTGGCTGTCGTTGACGTGAGCGATGCGCGCAGCCATGTGCTGGGGTTCGTTCCGTCGGGCTGGTATCCCACCGCCGCACAGGCGCTGGCCGATGGTAGGCTCGTCGTCCTCAACGGCAAAGGGGATCGCAGTTATCCCAACCCTGGTGGACCCAATCCGACGATCCGGCCCTCCCCGCCGCACCTGGGCGGTACAGCTATCGAATACGTCGGACACATTCAGACTGGCTCAGCTTCTATCGTTTCGCCCATCACTGTTGAGCAGCTCGACAAGTACACCAGCCA
>JANXQZ010000242.1 GCA_025353235.1 Bryobacterales bacterium | reverse complement strand
TTGAGGATGGTGTTCATCATGCCAGGCATCGAGAATTTCGCCCCGGAGCGCACGCTCAACAGCAGCGGATTCGCGGTGTCGCCAAGCTTCTTGCCTGTGACCTTTTCGAGGTGGTCGAGCGCTTTGGCCTGCTCTTTTTGGACGTCTTCGGGAACCTGCTTGTGGTTGTTGAAGTACAGATTGCAGACGTCGGTGGAAATGGTGAAACCGGGAGGCACCGGCACTCCGGCCTTGCTCATCTCGGCTAGGCCCGCGCCCTTTCCGCCAAGAACATTTTTCATTTTTCCATCGCCCTCAGCCGTACCGCCGCCGAAAGCGTACACATGTTTTGCCATTAGTCTCTAGTTCCTGATTCCTTAATTCTGTTTTTCCGTGACGATCTCGGAGAAGTCCGCGATGGTTGAAAATTCCGTCAACAGGTTATGCAACAATTTTAGCCGATTGCTCCGGACTGCTTCATCCTTGGCGTTTACCAGCACCTTATCGAAGAAGAGGTCCACTTTGGGACGCAGGAGTGCGATGCGGTCTTCAATAGCTTTGCCCTGATGACGCTGGTTTTCTTGATGAAGTTCGCGCTCGGGTCCGTCTTCGAGCAGAGCTTCGTCGAGCGCGCCTCCTGCGGTCACGTTGGCCTGAGTCAAGATATTCTTGATGCGCTTGAAGCTGGCCGCGAGAGGTTCGAAATCGGGGGTGGAACGAACGGCCTGCACGCGTTGGAGGCGGCTTTCCAGATCCAGCAGGTCGGCCCAGCTCACAGCCATGCAGGCGCGAACTTCGTCGTACTTGAAACTTCGCACTTCACGGAAATAATATTCAATGCGGTCGCGCATGAACTCGCGGAGTTGCTCGTTGTCCGTCTTGAGCGGAAAAGCGAGCTTGCCTTCCACAAGAATGCGAACCACTCCTTGGGCTGCGCGCCGGAGAGCGAAGGGGTCCTTCGACCCGCTGGGGATCAGCCCAACGTTGAAGCAGGAGACCAGCGTGTCCCATTTATCGGCGACGCTGAGCAGCTTGCCTTCCTCGGTGGCGGGGATCTCGCCTTCCATGCTGAGCGGCTTGTAGTGGTCGTAGATCGCCCGCCAGACCGGTTCCGGCTCGCCTTGTGCCTTGGCGTACAGGCCGCCGATGATTCCTTGGAGATCGGTGAATTCTTTCACCATATCAGTGGTCAAATCAGTCTTGCAGAGCAGTGCGGCGCGCGCGGCGGATGCATTTGTTCCGGTGAGTGTCACGATCCGATGAGTCTTCTCGAGATAGTTGCCAACTTTGGCTTGAAAGGTGACTTTGGCGAGGTCATCCAGGCGGTCCGCTAGAGGCTTTTTCTGATCGACGTCATAGAAGAATCGCGCGTCGTTGAAGCGAGCACGGAGCACGCGTTCGTTACCCTGTTTGACCAGACCATTCGGGTCGCCATCGGTATTCATGACGGCCACAAACCCGGGGATCAACGATCCATCCTCGCCACGCAATGAGAAGTATTTCTGATGGTGCCGCATGACGGTGACCAAAATCTCTTGCGGAAGCGATAGGAACTGTTCGTCGAATTCCCCTCGCAGCGCAGTTGGATATTCGGTGAGATAAACAAGCGTCTCCAGCAAGCCCGCATCGTGGTGAATTTGCATCCCCTGCACTTCGCGCGTAATCTTGTCGCGCCGCGCGTTCGCGGACAGAATCACATAGTTCTTCAAGAGCTCTTCTTCAAAGTTCTCTATCGTAACCACGATGGACTTTGAACCGAGAATGCGATGACCGGCCGTGTGGTTGGAGGAGTGAACGCGCGCGATTTCGAATGGAACAATTGCATCTCCGAGCAGCGCCACAATCCAGCGAATCGGACGAATAAACCGCTCCGATCCCTTGCCATTCCAGTACATGGTCTTGGGGAAGTGAATCTTGAGAATCAGCTCGCGGAGCGATTCCGAGAGAATTGTTTTCGTGTCTCTGCCTACGGTGAGTTTGCGGAAGCTGAAGTACTCGCCCTTGGCTGTTGTCTGCGTGCCCAGGTCTTCAGGCTTTACTCCCATCTTCTTAGCGAACCCGGTCGCCGCGCCCGGTCCCGCCAATTTCGGAGGACCCAGCATCAGCTCCTCTGAATCCTCCTGGCGCTCCTTCAGACCTGCAGCGCGCAGCACAAGACGGCGAGGCGTGGCGTCAACGGATTTGACCATGCCGCCAATTCCCTGCTGATCGAGCAGCGTTTGAAACATGTCTTGCAAGTTGTTCAGCGCCGGAGCGATCATCCAATCCGGGATCTCTTCGCTTCCGATCTCGAGCAGAAAGTCGAGACTCATGCCGCCTCCCGCGCGTTCCATAACTGCGCTGCGCCGACTGCAAGCTTCCTCACATGCGCGATGACCCCCACGCGTTCGGTTACGCTGATCGCTCCTCGCGAATCGAGAAGGTTGAACAAGTTGGAACATTTCAAGGCTTGTTCGTAAGCAGGCAAAATCGCGTCCTTGCGTTTCAGAAGCGCTTGGCACTCTTTCTCATGCGCGTTGAAGAGAAGCCATAACATTTCTACGTCAGCCAGCTCGAAGTTGTACTTAGAAAACTGCTGCTCCTCCGCAAGACGCACATCGCGATACAAAACGCCAGGAGCCCATTCGATATCGTAGATGCTGTCCTTCACCTGCAAGAAGGCCGCTAGCCGCTCGAGCCCGTAGGTAATTTCCGCAGGTACTAGTTCCAGATCGATGCCACCGCATTGCTGAAAGTACGTGAACTGCGTAATTTCCAGACCGTCCAGCATCACCTGCCAGCCCACTCCCCAGGCACCTAATGTAGGAGCTTCCCAATTGTCTTCTTCGAGCTTGATATCATGCTGGCGCAGATCGATCCCGATGGCACCCAGGCTGCCCAGATATTGATCAATCACATCTGCCGGAGAGGGCTTCAGGATCACCTGCAACTGCTGGTGCTTGTACAACCGATTCGGATTCTCGCCGTAGCGTCCATCGGCCGGACGGCGGCTCGGCTGAACATAGGCGACGCGATATGGTTTGGGACCCAGCACGCGGAGGAACGTCTCCGGCGCCATGGTTCCCGCTCCCACTTCGAGATCATACGGCTCCTGGATCACGCAGCCGCGATCGGACCAATAGGTCTTAAGCTGAAAGACCATCTGCTGAAATGTTTGAGAGCTCATAAATTTTCAAGGATGGACGGCGTGAGCAACTTTCGCTCGATGTGGCTCTCCATTTGATGCTGAAGATAGCGGCGCATATCGAGCGCGGTCTCCTTGGTCCAGTCACGCGGGGTGAGTGCCGCAACCGGAGTCACGAGCATTTCCCTGGCGATCTCGCGCGAATCCAGACTGATAGGCAAGTCCGGCAGAAACCCGGCCAGGCGCACGGACCAGAGCGCGAAATAGTTCAGACCCTGCCAGAGGTTTCCACCCGTCCGAAGAAAGTCGAGCACCGCAACCAGCAAGCGGAAATGCCGCTCGTTTACTTCTTCCGCAGGCAGCAATTGTTCGGATACTTCGGCCATATAATCGAGCCCTACGCTTGCTTCATAACTGGGGGCAAAGGCGGATTGCGAATCGACCAGCTCGCAGGAATTGAGGTTGACCAGTTCGCGGCTCTCCTTCTGGTGATAAGAGACGATAGCGTGCGATAGGCGTTCGAGACCGGAACCGTAAGTGCTTTTCGGCTTTCGAGCACGCCGAGCGACGCCTCGCAATTTGCCTTGGTCACGCGTGAAAAAGCTGACGATCAAATCGCCTTCGCGAAATGGGTAGGTACGCAGAATAAAACTTTCGCTCATCCGAGCGGGCATTCAGGGCGGCTAAACGTTCAGGGTACCATGAGGAGCTCTGGTAGAAGTATTGCCGGTTTGCGAAACACAGCCAATTCGGGTGAGGAGTCTGGCTCGGTTTGGGTGAACTTTATCGTGACGGTTGGCTTGACGTGCCGGCCTTTAACGGCTGGAGGGCTTGTGCTCTCCCTGCATACCCGAATACATTTTAACTCTCTTCTGTTTTATGATGTAGGAGTTCGCTGCGTTCGGCGCTTTTGCGCCTGGCTCTCGTAAACTCGAATTTCACCGTGGAATCAGTCCATCAAACGCTGGAAAGGTACGGAGCAGATCTCGCTTCCGTTCGTTTTCTGGTAGTGGGTCAGTTTGAAGACAAGTTGAAAAACAAACCTTCCAAAGCCTTCCGGCTCACCTGCCAAAGTTTGAGAGATTCGCCATTGACTTCCAATAAGCATTCGCCTTCTGCATTGAGCCCAGGAACCGCTGAAAATAGCTCTTTGTCTTTTGAAAACTCAGCCGTGTCTCTATGGCAGATGCTAA
>JANXQZ010001229.1 GCA_025353235.1 Bryobacterales bacterium | reverse complement strand
TCCACCCAGGACTCATGCCAGCGGGCGCGGACGGGCACGAAAAACGTGTCCCCATAAGAAGTTTTGTCTTCGAGCAGCTCCTTCAGGAGATCCCGCTCCTTGATATGCGCGAAATCCTTCCGGCGCAAAGTATCGCGCTTGCGGTCGAACTCGTCAGACAGGCGCTTGATGAACAGCAGGCCAAAGATGAATTCCTTGAACTCGGAGGCATCCATCTTGCCCCGCAGGATGTCCGCAGACTTGAAAAGAAAGCCTTCAAGTTGGGAAAGTGTGATCTTCTCTTGCGTCATCTATTTTGTCGCCAACCTTTGAACCACCGCACAAACTGCATCCTTGCAGCATCCGGGCTAAATCTCCGCGTTTTCCCGAACTCCTAACCGTATCCAATTTCACGACTTGTTGCCACTGCTTCAGTATGGACCTCCTTCTGCCCTTTCCCTACCGGCCGCGCGGTAGCGGCTTTTCGAGCATTCCCGACTTTTGTCGGGATATAAAAAGGGCCGAACGCGCCAGATTCGGTCGTTCGAGGGTTTTGTTGGTTCAGAGGCGGCGTAAACATCATGGGAGAGTCGTCACGATTTCCCTCTCCGAGTAAGCGTTATTGTTTCAACCATTTAGGATCAGCGCGCGGCCGCGGCGTACGCGACCGGATCACTGGCGAGCGCCGAAATGCCTCCAGTTGACGCTTCCACCATTGGTAATTTTGAGCCTCGGAAACCGACAAAAGTCCGGCTTTCGAGAAGTATTCGGGGGAGTTTAGCCCGTTTTCGCTTCACTCCGCTGGTCCACTGGCTACGGCTCTCGTTTATCGCCGGACGGCCGGCACCTCGAACCTGATCCAGCCGAGCAAGCCGTCCTGAACGAGATTCGCCAATTGCGCCAGAGCGGCAGCACTCTGCGTGGAATTGCGGCAGCTCTCAATTGCCGGGAGTTGCGCACCCGCCGAGGTTCAGCCTGGCGGCTTGAGCATGTGGCGAGAATCCTCAAGGGTTAAGCTTCCGGGTCAGGCACGGGAGAGCTGCCTTGTGGATCCTCCCTTACTCATTCAGTGACGTGAC
>JANXQZ010001207.1 GCA_025353235.1 Bryobacterales bacterium | reverse complement strand
CCACTCGCGTCCGGTGGAAAGGATGTACTGCAGACTTTTCGAGGTGAAGTTGCTCTGGCCTAGCAGGAATTGCGCATAGGCGTTGTATTGGTTGGGCGATGCTCCGCCGCTCAGCGCCGTAACGCCGCCGCCGAAGTCGAGTTCGCCGCGCGGTCCACCGGCGATCTCGGGCTGCCAGTGATTCAAATGGTGCCTGACGAGATCGAATCCAAAGCGGATCTCATGCGCACCCTTCGTCCATGTCAGGTTGTCGCTGTGAGTATAGCTTTCGTCGTTGCGGAACAGAGGCATCCAGTTAGGAACACCCATGTTGGTGTAATTCGAAATGAATATATCAGGAAAGCCGCTCTGGCGAATGTCGGGGCCGTTGACTCCGGGGATGCCGAATTGGGTACCGTAGTTGGTTCCGTAGTCGTTCCCCTTTACGGTCTGCACTTGACGCTGATAGCCAACTACTCCGTCGAGCAACAAGTTCGGCGAAAGCGTGTAGGTATGGCCTATCGTTGCGATCTGGGTTACCGTGTGGCCAAGACCCGGGTCAGCACCGCCGAGACCTGGGCCGCCTGCAATCCCGAAGACTCCGCCGCCGCCTGCATTCGCCTGCATCCGTCCATATTTGCCCCAGATCACATGCCTTTCGTTGCGGTTCCAGTTTAGTTTCACATCGTAATAATCGCGGTCCAGAGTCGGTCCACCTGCCACGGTGTAGTTGTTGGTGACTGCGCCCGCGATGTTGGGAGCGGGGTAATACGATTGAATTTTCTGAGCGATTGAACTGATGCGATTTGCGGGGATGATATTGCCCGGGAACTGGGTGCGTCCCGTACCGTCGGGGTTGCCGGTTGCCGGGTCGTAGATCTTGTTTGAGTAGGCGCTGAAGTCGCCTAAGCGCTGATCCGCCGTGGGCACGGTGTAGAAATTAGGCGCTCCTGTCTTCTGCTTGGTGCCGTCGAAGCTGCCAAAGTAAAAAACTTTATTTTTGATGATCGCGCCGCCCAGTGTTGCGCCGTAATTATTGTAGATGCTGATAGGCTTTTGGGAGCCATAGGCTTGGAAGAAGTTCCGCGCTTTCAGGTGCTGATCGTCGTGGAATTCGTAGGCGCTGCCGTGTATCTGATTCGTGCCCGAGCGGGTAACCAGCGTGATGGCCGAAGAGCCCGCGAGTCCCTGTTCCGCATCAGCCGAGCCAGTTGTAATATTCACGGTTTCGATGGTTTCTTCCGGGGCGACGTAGCCGACGTGGTGGGGGAGCCAAACGTTCACGCTCTCGGCTCCATCAATGCGGGTCATGTTGGTCTGGGCGTTGCCTCCGTTGATGTGGGTGGCAAGGGCTCGTCCGGGGGTATCGGTGATCGAGTTTTGGAATGCTGCAGGGAGCGCGCCGGGCACCAGATTGATTAGGGATTGGTAATTCCGATAGCCGCCGAGGGGCAGATTCTGAATTTCCTTGGCACCGATCTCTGTGTGGGTGTCGGCTTTGTCGGTCTGCAGGAGCGCGGCGGTAGCTTCCACCGTCACTTGTTCCGAGAGCTGCCCTACTTCCAGTTTGACGGATAAGCGGGCAACCTGGGTGGGACTGACTTCAAAATCGGCCTCGTTGGTGGTTCTAAATCCCTTGGCGGTTACCTTGAGGTTGTATCGGCCGGGAAGAACGTTGGGGAAGGAGTAGCGTCCTTCGGCGTCGGCGTTGGCTTCGCGCGTCAGAGCAGTTTCTCTGTTGATGAGCGTTACAGATGCACCAGGAACGACTGCACCCGATTGATCCTCGACTACGCCCACAACGGAGCCGTAGACAAGCTGGGCGTGGGCTGGTTGGATTGCTATGGTGCAAGCCAGCAGCGCGAACGCTGCGACT
>JANXQZ010001198.1 GCA_025353235.1 Bryobacterales bacterium | reverse complement strand
TCTAAGCAGCGTAACGTCGGCCCCGATCTGCTTCAAGGCTTCAGGCACTTCGTCGCCCGGACCCATCACGTAGCCGATGCGGGTGGCGAGCGTGCGAATCTCAGCTCGCGCAAGGTCCGTAGTCGCTGGAGGAAAGAACGTCTGCGGAGGAATGTGCGGATAGCTCAGCACCACGTTTCCAACGGAAATGGTTCGCCCGCCAACTTGAACGCTCGCCATGAGAAGACCCCGCGCGTCGCCGGAAGGGGGCGTCAGTTGAAACGGCACAACCACTTCTTGCCCTGCCTCTGCCAAATGAAATTCCTTAGAGGCTGGGGTCACCGACCACCCCTGGGGTGCCTCTAGATGGACGGTTCCCGACTGTCCCGCCGCGTTCGCCTTCACCTGAATCTCAACCGGTTTCGCGGACGCGCTCGGAAAGACCATGGCTCGCATCGGCATCTCCACGGCGACCGGCGGTTCCACAACGATGGGCCGTGTCAATTCGCCTTGCACGCGATCGATATAGCGATAGATCGCCGGTCTCGCGAACTCCAGTTCCTGGTTTCCCATCCGGATCCGGAAATGCGCCTCGAGTGCTGGCGGATTTTCAGCCATTCCGATTTCGAGCTGATTGGGCACTGTATAAGTCGCGCCCTGCTTGGGCAGCCTCAGCCAATAGGGTTGCGAATACGGCTGATTGGATGCGAAGTTCGCAGTGAGCACGATGGTTGTTGGCACGTTGCGGAGCAGCTCGGCCGACGGAGGCTTGGCAACCGGACACTCCGCAATCCCATTTACGGATACCGATTCCAACTCCATCGGCAGGCCCTCGCGGTTAAGCGCCGTCGCTGTCAGCTTTAGAGAGCCGCCGGGCAGCACGGCGTACTTGTCTGCAGTCGCCTCCAGCCACAGACCCGAACAGAGGGCGATTGCATCCTTCAGTTCTCGGAGCTTGCGCTCGGCGATGGGATGATGCAAAGCGGCGAGCAGAGGCTCGGCCTTGAGCAGCAGAGGGACGGCTTTCTCGGGGTGCATCAAATCGAAAGAAACGCTGGCCTCTGTCAATAGGCGGCTGACTTCCCGTGCGCCCGGAATGCTGTCCCAGCTTGTATCGATTCCGTCGAATAGGTCTTTCTTGGCCGGGTCGCCCAATACGGTGACCAGGAAGTTCTTCTGCGTGCCTTTTCGCTCCGGCGCGCCCATGCCCTGGCTCTTGTGCAGACTGCGGCTCATGCCTGCAATCTCTCCATAGGAGTGGCCGAGGACTGGATCGAAGTCGCCTGGATCGATCTCGATCCGGTTCTGCAGCTTCTCCGCATCCTTTTCCTGCTCGCGGTTGAAGCTGAACACATTCCACATCAGGCGAGTCGCTTGCCAGGGCTGTACCCACTGCAATTGTTCGGGGAACTTGGTCTTGTCAGCGGCTGCGGCGAACGCTTCTTTCCCAAGAATCGCCGAAGCTTGATGCTGACCGTGACCGTCGCGCGGCGTGCCCGAGAAGCGCAAAACGATCACGTCGGGACGGAATCGGCGGATCACCCAGACTACGTCACTGAGGATCTTGTCGTGGCCCCACTTCTCAAAAGTCTCCGTGGTGTTTTTGGTGAAGCCAAAATCGATTGCTCTTGAGAAAAACTGCTCGGCTCCATCGATCCGACGGGCGGCCAGCAACTCCTGGGTGCGTATGACGCCAAGAGCATCGCCTTGTTCGGAACCGATGAGATTCTGCCCGCCTTCGCCTCGGGTGAGGGATAAGTAGCCCGTACGCAGCTTGCGGCCGCGTGCGAGATAGGCCAGGAGCGCGGTATTTTCGTCATCGGGGTGGGCGGCGATCATGAGCACGCTGCCTGTT
>JANXQZ010000023.1 GCA_025353235.1 Bryobacterales bacterium | reverse complement strand
TACTTTTATCGACGCGGCAGACTGTTAAATTTGCTGTCGGCTGTCGCGATCGGCTATCTGCTCTATGACCCCGGACAGATGTTCGAATCGAGTTTCCAGCTTTCGTTTCTCTCCGTGCTGGCGATCGGGGTTCTCGCGGTTCCGCTGCTCGCTTCCACTTCGGGCCCCTTCAGCCGAGGGCTTGCGGACATTGGGGACCACTCGCGCGATCTGCACGTTGCCCCTAGGGTGGCTCAATTCCGCGTCGAACTGCGTCTGCTGGCTGAAACCGCTTTCCATTGTTTGCGCATCCCCGAGAAGCAGACGCAGGTTGCCATTGCCTGGTTTGGCCGACTGCTCTTGTACATCTATGACATGGTCGCGATCTCCACGGTGGTCCAGATCGGCTTGGCGCTTCCGATGGCGATCTATTTCCACCGCATCTCGTTCTCTGGATTGTCGGCGAACGTGATTATTGTGCCGCTGCTTTCCTTGGTGATCCCGATCGGATTTTTTGCCATCTTTAGCGGATGGCACGTCCCGGCGGCGCTGGCCGGGTATCTGCTGGTCTGGTCTGAGCGCGTGGCCAACTGGCACGTCCAATTCGAACCCGACCATCGCGTTCCGGACCCGCCCGGATGGCTTTCCTTGGCCTTTGTGGCCGCGCTTCTCGCGCTCGCTTTTGCCATGCGTCGGAGTTGGCGTTGGCGTGTGCCGGGCGTGACTGTCGTGCTCGCGCTTTTTGCCATCATCGTGATTCACCCTTTCGCTGCGAAGATCCGGCCCGCGATGCTGGAGATGACCATGATCGATGTCGGCCAGGGGGACGGGATTTTAGTCGCGTTTCCGAACGGCAAGGTGATGATGGTGGACGGCGGGGGGTTCCCGAACTGGGGCAAGCGAAAGACGAAGTCTAAGCTCGACATCGGCGAGGACGTGATCTCCCCTTACCTGTGGAGCCGGTCAATTCAAAAGCTTGATGTGGTGGTCTGCACGCACGCGCACGAAGATCATACTGGCGGACTTGGCGCGCTTATCGATAATTTTCATCCGGATGAGTTGTGGACGGGAGCGAATGGCGATAACCCTGTCTGGCAGGAGATTCGTAAGAGAGCCGAAGCCCGGCATGTTGCCATCAAGCCGCTGCGGTGTTGCCAGGCTTTCGATTTTGGAGGAACTCGCATTGAGGTGTTGTCGCCTCCGGCAGACTATCAGCCTCTGGATGCTCCTAAGAACAACGACTCGCTGGTCCTGCGCATGGCTTATGGAAAACACTCGTTCCTGCTTACCGGCGACATGGAAAAAGAGATGGAAGCGCAGTTGTACGCCGATGGGAAGCTCGCGCGGGTGGATGTGTTGAAGGTGCCGCACCATGGGAGCAAGACTTCTAGCACGGAGATATTCTTGGATGCGGTTCGTCCTGCCTTCGCGCTGATTTCGGAGGGGTTTGAGAACTCCTTCCATCACCCGCATCCTTCGGTGCTGGCGCG
>JANXQZ010001122.1 GCA_025353235.1 Bryobacterales bacterium | reverse complement strand
TGGACGAAACGAACGCCGCGCTCCACCATCCGGCGGGCGAGCAAGCAGCGCGTGCCAAAGTCGGCGGTATGCTTTTCGTCCAGCCCGTACAGATGTTTGGTGGCTTCGGTTTCTTTGGAGAGATCCACAGCTTCCGGAGCGTGGCTTTGCATCCTGAATGCGAGCTCGTAGGAGCTGATGCGCGCGGCCATCTCGGTGTCGCCGTCTGCGGTATCGAGATCGTTCATCTGCTGGAGCAGGTCGAGGGTTGCGCGCTGACGCTCCGGCGTCATTCCGGGAGGCGGCTTTAAGTGGAGGATTGGATTGGGTCCGCTCCGCAAAAGGGTGCCCTGATAGACGGCCGGGAGGAAGCCAGCTCCCCAGCAAGGCGTGCCTCCCTCGGGCGTGCCTTCCGGCTGCGGCATCACGACGTAAGCTGGCAGATTTTCCGATTCGCTTCCCAGGCCGTAGGTGACCCACGAGCCCATGCTCGGATATCCCATGAGGATGCGTCCGGTGTGGACCTGGTACATAGCTGGAGCGTGGACCACGCTCTCCGTGTAGAAACTGCGGACGAAGCAGATGTCGTCGACGCACTCGGCAACGTGCGGATAGAGCGACGAGACCGGCAGTCCGCTTTGCCCGTGTTGCTTGAACTCCCAGGGCGATGCGAGTAGAGGAGTGTCGCCATTGGTGAACTGGCTGATGACTTTGCCGTAGCTGTCAGGCAGAGGCTGGCCTTCGTATTTCTTGAGTGCGGGCTTAGGATCAAACGTGTCGATGTGGCTGGGTGCCCCAACCATGAATAGGAAGATGACTGACTTGGCTTTGCCAGGGAAATGCGGGGGTTTAGCGGCTAAAGGGTTGACTCGGGTCTTGGCGGTGAGTTCGCGTTGAAGGATTTGCTCTACGGCGATGGCTCCGAATCCGTGAGCGGCGGCGCGGAGGATATCGCGACGGTTGAGCGCGGGCCGGATATGGTCGGAGGGCATCGATCCTTAATCTAGCACTCCGCCATATCCAGCGCGCTTGAAGAGCTATTTGCCTACCAGGACTTGTGGTCCATGGTTTGGCAGCGACACTTGTTTGCGGCCGCTGCGGCAGGAGGATTGGCGGTCGTGGTCGGGGCTGAGGTGAGAGCGAGCACCAACGGGAACAGTATCGTGAGAATGGTGAGCATGGCGTTAAGATCCTTGGAGTGTGAGATAGCCGCCTTAATCGGCTTCACCCTCTAATGCACATTTTCCAAGGAATAGGGGTCAAAAAAGTTATCGGCAAATCTATAAACCGGCGACCTTTCTCCAATTGCCGTGTGCAACGGGAGACGGGAGACACCTGGATACGACAATGGAGGGAAGCCTTGGAGCTGATCTTCCACATCGCAATTGAAGTTCGTCAAGGTTTGAAAACGCCAACTTCCTGACTCAGTTCCACCGCCCAGATGCCCTCGAAGTCGACGAAATACGCTTGCACCTCAATATCCGGTATTGCTTTTTCCAAACCCTCCGCAGCACGCCGCAGTTCCGTCTCGTGATGTTCAGCCTCTACGCGGGCGTCGCCGCCGAAGCCGCCATCCAGTCCGCCGTAAGCTCCGCAATCGGAGTGCACCATCAGGATCACTCGCTTTGTTGCATGCAGGCGGATCGACGTTCGAATCTGCCCCAACACAAACTCGCGTTCACCTTCGTTCTCTGGCGATGACAGACACTTCGCGCCACCTGCGACCTTGATCGGATCCGAATTCACAATTCCAAGCCGCTTCAGAAACTTGGCGAATCCCAACTGGAAGCGGTTGTCGAAGCACCAAACAACAGCCGCGTCGCAGAGGTACCGATCGCGGGGAGCATCGAAATGAAAGACCTTGTTCATGATCAAGCTCTATCTAACCTTAGGCGGGTACTTATCAAACGATTTTTTCACCATGTCGTCCAGCTTATGCTCTACCTTCGCCGCATCGCTTTTTTCTTCTCGCGCGATTGCCCGCCACACCAATGACCGCGTGCCGGGGTCGCGCAGGTCGATCACCAGTGTGCCCTCGGTATATGGGACTCTGACCACCCGCGTCCCCATGCCTCGCCAACCCGCCGGAAAACTCTCGAGCTCGGTCTTACGCACAGCCCCGAGCGTGTAGCCAACGTTGAGATCCGAAGGACCGGATTCGACAAACGCCAGTCCCTTTGCTTCCAGGTATTTCTGAATGTCCGTGTTGATTCGCTTGCGGACGAGATCGCTATTGAGCGACGGGTTTTTGCTATTCAGGCGGGCATCGCGAATTGCGAAGGTCTTAAACTTCGAGAAATCCACGGCTGCATCGGACTCGATTTCAATCTTCTGAGCGAAGGCGCTGATCGCAAGAAGGAAACAGAGGGCGAGCGTTCTCATATTCGGGAATGTAGCACACCCTTGCCCCCATGTCTCCCCGCCCGGCTATTCTTCCTCTTCCTCTATGCCTGCCTTGGCTGCCTTGGCCGCAGCGATGATCTTCTCGGCTTGCAAGCCGGGGACATAATCGTAATGGTCGAACTCCATGTGGTACGAAGCGCGGCCTTGGGTCATGGAGATCAGGTCATTTTGATAGCTGAGCATCTCCGACATGGGGACCAGCGCGCGCACTACCTGAGTAGTGCCCTTGGTCTCCATTCCTGAAATGCGTCCACGCCGACTGTTCATGTCGCCCATCAGGTCGCCCGCGTACTCCACAGGGGCCTGCACCTCAACCTTCATGACTGGCTCAAGAAGTGTTGGCTTGGCGCTCTGCATGGCGGCCTTGAACGCC
>JANXQZ010001105.1 GCA_025353235.1 Bryobacterales bacterium | reverse complement strand
TCGGCGTCCCAGGCTTCCGGCATCAACATCGCCATCACGTGAGGGAGGCTGCGACCTGCGAGCGTGAGCAGCTCCACCGCGTTGTCGAGACAGCCCGAATCGCTCTGGCCGTGCGGAATCAGGGGGAGGAGCTTCTTGATGTCCTCGCCGAAGAGAGGCGAGGATACCACCGTCTGCCGGGCGTGCATCCAGTTCACGTTGCCGCGTACTGTGTTGATCTCGCCGTTGTGGCACAGGTAACGATAAGGATGCGCGAGCGGCCAAGTGGGAAACGTGTTCGTCGAAAAGCGCTGATGCACCAGGCAGAGCGCGCTCATCGCGTCCGGGTCGGTCAACTCATGGTAGAAGTGGGGGATCTGTCCGGCCAGCAGCAGGCCCTTATAGACAATTGTGCGCGTGGAGAGCGACGGGATATAGAAGAAATGCTTATCTTGAATGGACGACGCGGCAATCTCATTCTCGGCCCGCTTGCGCACCAGGTACAGCTTTCTTTCCAGTTCGTCCTGGGATAATCCGGACTCCCCGCGCACAAAGACCTGCTCGATATATGGCTGGGAAGCGCGGGCTACTCGGCCAATCGCGTCTACGTCAACCGGCGTGTCCCGCCAGCCGAGTACCGTAAGACCTTCTTCGGTGGCAATCCGCTCCATGATGCCTTCCGCCAACAAGCGCTGCTGCGGTTCCACGGGCAGGAACACCATTCCTAGGCCGTATTCGCCGGGCGGGGGAAGGGTGAATCCTAGCCTGGCGCATTCGCGCGCGAAGAACTTATGCGGAATTTGGATTAGGATCCCAGCTCCGTCGCCGGTCTGCGCATCGCAGCCGGACGCGCCACGATGTGTTAAATTTACGAGGATTTGAAGGCCTTTCAGGATGATGTCGTGCGACTGCTGGCCCTTGATATTAACGACAAAACCGACACCGCAGGCGTCGTGTTCGTTTCGAGGATTATAGAGTCCTTGTTCGACTGGGAGTCCGCTATTCATGGCAGTAAGGTCCTCTTCTGAGGTGTTCAATCAGTATAGCGAAACGTCTAGTATCGATCAAATTAATTTTATCTTGACACTTTATAAGCAAATCTAATAATCTAACGGTAACGTGGATTTCGGGAATTTTCGACTGTTCAAAGATATCGCGGCGACCAAAAGCATCAGCCGCGCGGCTGTGCTGAACGGAATTAGTCAGTCCGCTGCAAGTCAACGGCTTCAGGATTTGGAGCGCGATCTGGACACGATTCTCGTGGACCGCGGCACACGACCGTTGGCCCTGACCGATGCAGGCCGCTTCTATTTGGACCTTTGTCGCGACATCTTGCGCCGCCATGAGCAGTTCCGTTCCGAACTGGGCGAATTAAAAGCCAAGGTGGAGGGCGTGGTTAAGGTGGCTTCCATCTATTCGGTGGGGTTGTCGGAATTGTCGCAACTGGTGCGCGAGTTTGATAGGCGCTATCCCGAGTCAACCGTGGAAGTGGAGTATCTGAGGCCGGAGAAGGTGTACGAGGCCGTGCTTTCGGACCATGTAGACCTGGGACTGGTGAGCTATCCGGAATCCGGTCGGCATCTGACGGTTCTTCCGTGGCGTGAAGAAGAGATGGTGGTGGCTGCATCGCCCTACCATCCGCTTACCCGCAAGGCGGAGATTTTGCCATACGATCTGGAAGGGGTGGCTTTCATTGGTTTCGATGACGATTTGCCGATTCGGCGTGAGATTGATCGATTTTTCCGCGAGCACCGCGTACAAGTGAATACGACGCTGCACTTCGATAATCTGCAAATGATCAAGGAAGCGGTGGCGCTCGGGTCAGGCGTGAGCATCCTGCCCGCTCGCACGATGGAGGCCGAGATTGCGCAAGGACGCTTGGTGCCGATTCCGATTGGCGCGCCGAATCTGTTCCGCCCGGTTGGGATCATTCACCGGCGAAAAAAACGCTTTCATCGGGCAGCCCAGGCATTTCTGGATCTGCTGCAGGAGTTGCCGGTATCGTCGCTGCGGACTGCGCCGGTCTAGCCGAACTGTATCTCCGGTGGCACCTCAGGCGTCATAAGCGACGCGCCGCCGTCCGCGTAGATCACCTGTCCCGTTATCCAACCGGCTTGCTCGCGGCAGAAGAGCGCAACGACGTTGCCGATGTCCTCGGGAGTCCCTAAGCGCCCCATTGGGGTCTAGCCACCCTTATGCCAATCTCTGATGAGAGTCGGAACCTGCTCTGGCAGGCTGTTCAGCACGCTGTCCTCGGTCCATCCAGGGCTGATTGCACTCACCGTAATTCCGCGTTTGGCTAAGGCTACTGCAAAATAACGAACTAGCGATTCCAGAGCGGCTTTTGCTGAACCCATGGCGACCCACGGCAGCAAGCTGCCGGTCCGGCTTCCTTGCGAGTAGGTGATGGCCACGATTCTCCCTCCCTCGGACATGAGCGCGCCAGCCTCGCGAACCGAGACCAGAAATGCTTTTGCTTGCGAATCGGACGCAGCGTCCCACTGTTGCAACGTGATGTCCATGGGAGGATAAAAGAACTGGGCGCCTCTGGGCGGGCATTGCTCACGAAAATATCGAGCTTCGAAAAGTGCGCGCACTTCGCAAAACATCCGCGCGATTTCATCGGTCTTGCAGACGTCGGCTTGCACGATGAGCCCGTCGGAGCCCCGCTTTCGCACTTCCGCCAGGGTGTCATTCGCAGCTGCTTCGTTTTGATAGTAATGGATTCCTACTCTGACGCCCTCTTCAGCCAGTTTCGGCGCTATTCCTCGGCCAATGCCCCGCGAAGCACCGGTGATTAAGGCGTGTTTCTGTATTTGCGCCATATGCAAATATAGCCTAT
>JANXQZ010001087.1 GCA_025353235.1 Bryobacterales bacterium | reverse complement strand
GGCGAGATTGTGCCCCGCGCAGCGCAGAAACTGCTGGATATGGGCTATGAGGCAGGAATTATTGATAAGAAAATCGAGTTGGAGTTTGTTCGCTAAATCGCTTGGGGCGTGCGCGGCTGGGGTGCTCATCTGCGCAGGCTTGGGATTCGCTCAGGGCGACTCCAAGGCGCGGGCGAAGGGCGTGCGCGAGCTCGCCAAGCAGGGAGCAGGATCGATTCCGCAGATCGTTCCCTATGTCTCAGACCCTGATGGGAGCGTCCGGCTGGAAGCTGTCAAAGCGATCGTCCAACTGGATACGCAAAACAGCCTCGATCCGCTCGTCAAAGCCACTTCCGACAACCTTCCCGAGATACAGATTCGAGCCACTGAGGGTCTGGTTAACTTCTATCTCCCCGGTTACGCGCAAAGCGGCCTTACTTCGTCCGTAAAGAAGTTCGGAACTTCGATTAAGAGCCGGTTCACCGATACTAACGATCAAGTGGTGGATTCCTATATCGAAGTGCGTCCCGATATTATCCAGGCTCTCGGCAAGATGTCGCGCGGGGGCGCCAGCATGGAATCGCGAGCTGGCGCCGCTAGAGCGCTAGGCATCTTGCGAGGCCGAGCCGCCTTGCCGGATCTGATTCAAGCGATCAAATCGAATGACACGGAAGTAAACTATGAAGGACTAATCGCACTGCAGAAGATTCGCGATGCTAGTGCCGGCCCTGAAATTGTGTTTCGGTTGAGAGATCCAGTGGAACGGGTCCAAATCGCCGCCATTGAAACTACCGGCGTGCTGCAGAACCGGGCAGCTCTGAATCAGCTTCGGGACGCGATGGATCGGAGCAAGAGCGCGAAGGTCCGCAAAGCAGCCCTGAGCGCAATGGCCATGATGCCGGAGCAGACCACCCGGAGCGTGTTTCTCTACCATTTGGAAGAGAAAGACGAAGCCATGCGAGTACCCTCCATGGAGGGTTTGGCTCGCCTGCACGCGGCAACGGACCTGCCAAGGTTTAAGAAAGCTTTTGAAGACGAAAAGAAGCCCGCGGGTAGAATGGCCGCTGCCTTTGGTATGGTCACGAACGGTCAAGTAGAGATGACGGACTTCGCACCATTGCGCTACCTGGTGAATCAGCTCAACTCTGCGGGCTATCGGGGCGTGGCGCTGGCTTACCTCACTGAAGTGGCTCGAGACTCGGCTGTGCGGCAAGCTGTTTATGAGGATTTCCAGCAGTCGCCGCCGAAGG
>JANXQZ010001081.1 GCA_025353235.1 Bryobacterales bacterium | reverse complement strand
GACGTGCTTGCCAGCGCCAAGAGCCTCGATGGTGATGCGTTGGTGCCAATGATCGGGCGTGGCCACGATCACCGCATCCACATCCGAACGCTCGAGCACTTCACGATAGTCGCGCGTCGTAAACAGATCGCGACTCCAGCGCTCCCGGGCGCGTTCCAGACGGCCATCGTAGATGTCGGCCACGGCGATCATCTTCACGCCCGGAATGGAAAGCGCGAACTTCGCATCGCCCGATCCCATTCCTCCCGCGCCGATGAGCCCGATCTGAATATTGCCGTTCTGCATCCGTGTTAGCTCAAGGTCATGGTTTGGGGATCCCACAGGCACACGCGTTTCTCGAAGACGCTAATGTTCGACAGCAGTGCCGGACCTGCCGCCCGGAACCCGAAAACAGCATCCTCAATAACCGGCTTGTGCGCTCGCACCGCTTTGATAAAGTTGCGATGATGATCCAGATGATCGCTGTAACCGGGAGGGGGCAGATACTTGTCCTCCGACTCGGGTCGGATAGCATCGGCTGAGGCCTTTTGCTTCGGGTACTTGTCGCTGTACTCTTTGAGAAACGTTTCCTGTACGGCTTTCGGGAACGTGTCGATCGTGTACCCGGGCTCGCTCTCGCGGGGCGTCTTGGTGACCGTGACCCCGTTACCAATAGTGAGAATGCCCTCGCTGCCGACGAACCGGAACCCGGAACTTTCCCCAGCGCCGTCCACGAAATTCACACGCAAGGATAAGTTGAATGCAGGATGCTTGTCGCTGGCGGCATAGTCATAGAGGCCCAGCATCACGTCGGGAACGTCGCGGCCGTCTTTCCAGAATCGCAAGCCGCCCGTTGCATACACGCGCTGCGGCCCAATCGCGCCGGTAACGAAGTGCATGCCCGAGAAAAGATGCACGAACAGATCGCCTGCCACGCCCGTGCCGTAATCCCGATAGTTGCGCCAGCGGAAAAGCCGCACTGGCTCGAACGGCAACTTCGGGGCACGGCCCAGGAAGCGATCCCAATCGATATTGTCTGGAGTGGCGTCGGGCGGAATCGAGTATTGCCAGGCACCGATCGCGGAGTTGCGATCCCACCAGGCCTCAACCATGTTGAGCTGCCCAATGGACCCGCCCTGAATCAGATCCTTCGCTTTCTGATACACGATGGAGCTGACTCGCTGGCTGCCTACTTGAATGATGCGGCCAGTTTTTCGCGCGGCCTCGATCACCGGCTTGCCGTCATCTACGTGCTGCACCATGGGCTTCTCGCAGTACACGTCCTTGCCGGCATTCATTGCGTCGATGGAAATTTTTTGATGCCAGTGATCCGGAGTGCCGATGATCACTGCATCGATGTCGGGCCGGGCTAGCACTTCGCGATAGTCGCGCGTGGTGAACAGGTCGCTACCCCAGTTTTCCTTGGCGCGAGTCAAACGGCCTTCGTAGATGTCGCTAACAGCGACCAGCTTGACGCCGCCCACGGCGAGCGAAGAGCGGACATCGGCCGAGCCCATGCCTCCCGCGCCGATCAGCGCAATCTGGATATTGTCGTTGGCAGAGCGCCGCTGAGCCATCAAGGGAGCCGCAAGCCCTGCAGCGGCAGCGCTCAAGAAGTGACGTCGGGTGGTGGACATTTGCTTCCATTCTAGTCTCGTTTGGGCTATCCGTTTCGGCGAACTGGGGCTCAGGAAACGTAATAGAAGGAATTGGGACGATTGCCGCTCCTGTCACGAGATATCGTCCCGCTTGTGGCAGCCAATTCTGGCCAATGTTACTTAGTTTGCTGTCGGCATTGATTGTGGGGCAGGCAATCTTGCCTGCACCCGCCTTTTAGGCGGCTTTCCAGGCCTTTCAGAGAGTATGCTGACTGGAGCTTGTCCATGCGGATCAGCGCAGCGGGGCATTGGGATGCCATCCTGCCCCAACGCCGCACTTCTATTCCAAACGATAGTTCGGGGCTTCCTTAGTGATAATGACGTCGTGTACGTGGCTCTCCCGCAATCCGGCGGACGTAACCCGCAGAAATTTTGCCTTCTCCTGCAGTTCTTTGATGTTGGCAGTTCCGCAATAACCCATGCCCGCACGCAAGCCGCCTACCAATTGATACACGAGTTCGGACAGCGGACCTTTATAGGGCACCCGGCCCTCAATGCCCTCAGGCACCAATTTTCCGCTAGCCTCCTGCGAGTACCGCTCCGACCCGCCTTGCGCCATGGCGCCCAGCGACCCCATCCCGCGGTAGCTCTTAAAAGTTCGCCCCTGGTACAGGATCGTCTCGCCAGGGCTCTCTTCGGTTCCAGCCAGCAGGCTTCCAATCATTACCGAATCCGCTCCCGCAGCAATCGCCTTGGTCACGTCACCTGAAAACTTAATGCCGCCGTCCGAGATGAGAGGCACGCCTGCTTCCCGAGTGGCTCGCGAACATTCCGCAATCGCCGTGACTTGCGGAACACCTGCTCCGCTGACCACGCGCGTGGTGCAAATGGAGCCTGGACCGATCCCGGCCTTCACTCCGTCCGCGCCCAGTTCGATCAGATCGCGCGCACCCTCATAGGTGGCCACATTGCCCGCGATCAACTGCACGCTGGGCAGCCGCTTCTTAATTTCCGCCACCGCCGCCATCACGCGTTCATTATGCCCGTGAGCCGAATCCACCACGAGCACGTCCACGTTCACGCGCACCAGCTCCTGCGCGCGCTCCAAGTAATCGCCCGAGGATCCGATTGCCGCGCCAACCCGCAGGCGGCCCTGTGTGTCCTTCGCTGCGTTGGGATACTTCAGCTTCTTCTGGATGTCTTTTACAGTGATCAATCCTTTGAGAACATACTGATCGTCCACCACCAGAAGTTTCTCGATGCGGTGCCTGTGCAGGATCTGTTCCGCTTCCTCGAGCGTCGTGCCAACTGCCACCGTAATCAGATTGTCCTTGGTCATCACCTGCGAGATCGGCAAATCGAAGCGCGTTTCAAAACGCAGATCGCGATTCGTCAGGATGCCCACCAGCTTGCCGTCGCGCGTTACGGGAACGCCGGAGATGCGGTAGCGCTTCATCAGCTCGAGCGCGTCGGAGATATGCTTGTCGGGATGGATCGTGATCGGGTCTACGATCATGCCGCTCTCACTGCGCTTCACCCGATCCACTTCTTCGGCCTGACGATCCACGGCCATGTTGCGATGTATGAATCCGATTCCGCCCTGTTGCGCGAGCGCGATAGCCAAATGAGCTTCGGTAACCGTATCCATTGCCGAACTAACGATGGGAATGTTCAGCGCGATGGAACGCGTGAGGTACGTTCGAGTGTCCGCCTCAGCGGGGAGAACTGAACTGCGCGCGGGTTGCAGAAGAACATCGTCGAATGTCAGGCCTTCCTGTATATTTTCGGGAATCATGAACTGCTTCCATTATCGCGAATCTGCTTCGCGGCTTTACTGCATGCGGTGGAAGCGGAACTCGTGCTTCGCATCTCTGAAATCGATGAGCTTGTTCGGCAACTCATGGGCAGCAATCCATAGCAGACCCTGCGGATCGGATGCAACCAGCTGGTAGGCTGTCTCCTCGAGCCAGAGCGCTTTGTTTTCCTTCTTGGCGTAGTTCAGGTTTCGTTCGAGTTGACCCAAGTCAGCGGAATCGAGCGCGATCCAAGCGGCCTGCTGATTGAAGTAGCTGATGGTCCAAAGATCGGGATGAAAGCGATGATAAACGATGGGCGTGCCAGGCCGCCAGCCATCTTGTTGAGACCGCGCAAAAGCCAACGGTGCATTGAACGACGCACGGGACTGCGGGTATATTGCGAACGTAAAATTCCAGAGCAGTAGCGCGGGAAGCAATAGTCGCGTCGCCGCGTAATGCAGCGTTGTAAAGAAAACAAGGATTAGCGGGGCCAAATAGAAGAGCCGATAGAACGTGTTTTGCGGCATCCAAAAGAACAGGAAAGCGAGGTAGACGCCAACCCAAACAAATAGATGAAAAGGCGCATCCGAGACGCGGAAATGTCGGGGCGCTCGCCAGGCATAGATGAGAAAAACAGCGATCGCGACCACGAGAGCGGCGAGTGCGCCTCGGGAAATTCCGTCGCCTACGAAGTCGCTCACTTTGCCGCCGAAGAACAGCCGGAAAGTCCCCCTAACGGTCAGGAGGCAATTCATGATTGGATTGAATGAGAACCCCGAGTCCGAAGAGTGCGATGTTACCCACGAGAGAAAGGTCGCATGAGCGGAGGCGGCCTTGTAGGCGATGATGTAAGCCGCTGTCACCGTAACGAGGGCTGCGGCTGTATACCTTGTTTTCACTCTAAGCAGAGCAACAGGCAGGAAGAGAATGGCCAGTTCGTGAAAGAGCATGGCGCCTGCAAAGGCAAAGCTTGACAGAACAAAGGTTCTCTTGTTTTCCATCAGCAGGTAGGAACAGAGGAGGAGAAAGATCGATGGGACATACGCATCCGCATCGGAGGCGAATTTCCACCAAGTCGCGGAGAAAGCGAATACCAGAGCACCCGCGACACTGAGTTCGCTAGGGACGCCTCTCAATCGGAGACACCTATACAGCAACACGACACACAGGCCCGCCAGCAAGCCATTGGCAGCTTGCATAACGAATAGCGCGCGAGTATGTATTCCAGCGATCTCCGCCAAGCGATAGAGATAGGAGCCCCACACAGCGTATAGCAGGTGGCTGGGGTGAAGGAGAGCGGCTATGGGGAGCCGCTTCTCAATGTCGATTGCGAATGCGACTCCATCCCAGTAGAAGTTGCGCGTCGGCAGAGCGCAGTAGATCAGAAGTGGCAGCCCCAAGGGAAGGACCCGCCATGCGCGTCCGGGGACACTCATTGAACTTTCTATTATGGCGGATCGCTCGACATACACTGTAAGAACTGATGGGATTCTTGAAGGAAGCGCTGCTTGGCTCGCGCCAGGATTTCACCAGCATCCCGATCGAGCGAGCCATTGTCCTGCTAGCCGTTCCGATGGTGCTCGAGATGTGCATGGAATCGCTGTTCGGCATTGTGGACGTATTTTGGGTCGCGCGGCTGGGCTCGGATGCAATTACAACGGTCGGCCTCACCGAGACCGGCGGAGGCACCGTGCTGTTCGCAATCGCTCTGGGCCTGAGCATGGGCGCGACAGCCATGGTGTCCCGGCGCATTGGCGAGAAGGATGAGAAAGCCGCCGCCGTGGTCGCGGTGCAGGCCATCGGCATCGGTGTCATCGTTTCCACGATCACGGGCGTGCTTGGCTTCGTCTTTGCTCCAAACCTTTTGAGCGCAATGGGCGCATCGGACGCGGTGATCCGTTCAGGCTCGGGATACGCGCGCATTCTCCTCGGCGGAAGCATAACGATCTTTCAGCTTTTCCTGATCAACGCAGTCTTTCGCGGAGCAGGTGACGCGTCGGTCGCCATGCGAAGTTTATGGATCGCCAATGCGGTAAACATTGTTCTCAATCCATTTCTGATTTTTGGATTGGGTCCGTTTCCGAGGCTGGGTGTTACCGGTTCAGCCGTGGGCACTACGATCGGGCGAGGCATCGGCGTGCTGTACCAGCTTTGGATATTGAGTTCCGGCCGGAGCCGGATCAGGATTCAGTGGAGCGACGTGCGGATCGACGTCGGCATTATCATTCGCGTCCTTCGGCTGTCGGTGGGCGCAATGTTCCAATACTTGATTCAGATGACGAGCTGGATCGGAGTCGTTCGCATCATCGCAACGTTCGGAACCGCTGCAGTGGCCGCCAATACTCTTGCGATTCGCATCATCATTTTCGCAATTCTTCCGTCTTGGGGCATGTGCAGCGCCGCCGCTACGCTGGTGGGGCAAAACTTAGGCGCGGGCCGTCCTGACCGCGCTGAGAAATCGGTATGGCGCACCGGCTTTTACAACATGCTGTTCCTCGGGGCCGTGGGACTTGTGTTCATCATTTTCGCCGAGCCAATCATCGGGCTGTTCCGCCCGGAAGCCTCGGTGTTTCCTCTCGCGGTGACCGGTCTCCGGTATCTCAGTTATGGTTATATTTCCTATGCTTACGGCATGGTGGTCAGCCAAGCATTCAATGGAGCCGGCGATACGATCACGCCCACCACTCTGAACTTGATCTGTTTTTGGCTCTGCCAGGTTCCGCTCGCGTATTATCTCGCGATACCGTTGGGACTGGGTCCGAAGGGAGTATTCCTCGCGATTGTAGTCGCAGATACGCTGCTGGCTGTGCTGGGAATATCTTGGTTTCGCCGGGGGACGTGGAAAAAGCAAGTGGTGTAACGGCTGGGTAGTGGGCTACTTTGAAAATGTAGCCCACTACCAACGGCTGGGCCCCTAGCTTTTAAGCTTGGCCGCGAGCACCTCCAACTTCTCAATCTTGGGCGGCTCCGACAAAAGCTCGGAAGCCTTTTCCATAAGCGCTTCAGCGATTGGTCCTGACAAGTGGGCTTGCCGACCTGCCTCGTCGGGAAACACATCGAAAATTCCGAATGTGGCTGGTCCCAGGCGGAGGGCAAACCAAGCCGTGGTGGCTGGCTCTTTCTCCGCGAGCGGAAGAGCACCACTCAAGAACTTTGCTACTTGATCCTCTTTGCCGGGCTTTGCTTCTAATCGAACGTACAGTCCTAGCTTCACCATTGCTTGTCTCCTTGTAGTTGAATCCTACGCTGCGTCGTGTCTATCGTAGGACTCCTCGCGTTTGAGCTTTAATACTTATTACTTTGATAATTTTTCAAGAAGTTCTATGGTTCTCGACCGGAACTCAACACGTCAATCTCGCTCTTAAGCGATCTCGCTTTCAACTCCTTCACTCGCGCGAACGCCGCACTCGCCCCAGCTGGTCTTCCCGCTTTTTGCAAGGCGCGACCTAGCTGGTATTGAATAGCTGCCTCATCGGGCTTGAGCTTGGCAGCACGTTCGAGAACCGGGAGCGCTTGCCTGACGTCTCCCAAGTCCAAATACACGCGGCCCAAGTAGTAGAGAGGTCCCCAAGCTTCCGGGTTGACGTCGCGGGCCTTCAGAAGAATTGGGATGGCGTCTCTCCGTCCCGCTTGCGCCAGCAGACCTCCTAGAAAATAGAGCGCCTCCGCATCGTCCATACCCGCCTGCCGCAATTCACTTTCGGCGTTGTCGTTATCGCGCAGACTGATCAGAGTCTTGCCAAGCTCGCGATGCACGTTGCGCGACTCCGGATCGTCCTTCAGGCTCTGACGAAAGTACTCGGCTGCGTGTTCGAAATCGCCTGTTTCGTAGCTGGCCTTGCCCATCAGGAAATTGGCCTGGGCCGGCTTCACTGATTGCATCATGCGTGCAAATGCGTCGTGCGCTTCGGCGGTCCTCTTCAACTTTGAATACGCCACTCCCAGCATGTAGAGAACACCCGCATTGGCAGGATCGGACGCGTGCAACGGCTCGAGAATCGCAAGCGCGGATTCCGCGTTGCCGAGCGCCAAGCGGCACGTAGCGAGCAACTCGCGAGCTTGCAGGTTTGCGGGATCTGCTCCCAGCCTTTCGAAAATGGGGAGAGCTTTTGCGAACTGCTCCTGCTTCACATAAGCAAGGCCAAGATTCGTGATAAGGCCTCTGTCTCTAGGGGCGATGCGCAGAGCTTGCCGGTAAACTTCGATAGCCTTGGCCTGACGGTCGGTCCGCGAGTAGACCACTCCCAGATTGCCCAGGGCCGCAACGTTGCTTGGCTCGGCTTTGAGGACCGCGAGAAACCCGCGTTCGGCTTCCGGGTAGTCCCGTGCAGCCAGTGCGCCCGCCGCTTTTTCGAAGACGGCCTGCGCAGATTCCCCACCGCGAACGGCAACGGGAAAAGACAGAATTAGCGCAACGCTAAAACAGAATCTTAAGAGCAAGTTGAATGCTGCGAGGATCTCTCGTGTTTGAGACCTGGCCCGTGTTGCCCTGCGTCGATGTTAAAACCGCAGTGCTGGGATTGGGCACATTTATGCCTCCGTTCACGCTGGCCCACTGCGTGTGGTTGAACGTATTGAACGTCTCCACCCGAAGCTGCGCGGCGACCCGTTCCGTGATGTGGGTGGTCTTATAAGCGGATATGTCCCAGTTGTTAATTCCCGGCCCGGTGAGCGCGTTCCTGCCCAAGTTGCCGAGAGTTCCGTTGGCTGGACGCGCGAATACCAAGGGGTTAAAGAAGTTGAGCCGGTTTGGGCTGTCAGGATAAATTTGACCGCCGATATAGTCCGCGCGCTGGCCGCCACCTAGAGT
Organism: Bryobacterales bacterium; assembly: GCA_025353235.1. Classification (GTDB taxonomy): domain Bacteria; phylum Acidobacteriota; class Terriglobia; order Bryobacterales; family Bryobacteraceae; genus JANXQZ01. The sequence goes on along the minus strand of JANXQZ010001081.1, from coordinate 193 downwards.
GCCGGGATCGCCGTTAGCGGTGACGTTGATAGGAGGGCCCGACCAGAAGCGAGTGATGCCCGCAAGCTGCCAGCCATTGACCACCGCCTTCAAGAACCCGTTCTGCTTCGCGAATGTCGGCAGCTCGTAAACATAATCCACATTGAAGACGTGTGTCCTGTCAAAACCCGCTCGCGCATAGTCCCGCCGCCGA
>JANXQZ010001049.1 GCA_025353235.1 Bryobacterales bacterium | reverse complement strand
GGTTCATCTGGATGCTTATCCCATACTCAGACGCCGCTCCCGCAAAGTCCTTCTTGCGCTCCAGAGCCGAGCCCAATTCATAGTGCGATTCCCAGTAGTTGGGATTGAGTGCTATCGATCTCCGAAGCAGGGGCTCGAGCTGCTCCGGGCTGGCTTGCTCGGCGGCGAGGGCCTTCGCGTATAAGAAACTGCTCAGGTAATTGGCGGGCTTCGCGCTTGCGAAGGTGCCCATCGCTCCCGTAACCTCGCGCAGCTTGCCTTCGGCCAGCTCGATCATGCGACCTAGGAAGATATAAGGCTGCTCGACATCCGGAGCAATCTGAGTGGTTCGCAGAAACGCGTCGATGGCTTCCGGAAAGCGCCGCAGCCCATAATACGTGACCCCCAGGGCAAGCTCGATTTGCGCGCTTTTATCGAAGCGAGTCTTGGCCGCGTTGAGCACTTCCAGCGAGTCCGCGAACCGTTGCTTGTGCAAGTAGGCTTGGCTCAGCTCGAAATAATACGCTTCGTCGAACGGCCGAAGTTTGAGAGCCTGCCGATATTCCGCGACGGCATTATTGAACTGTCCGCCTGCATCGTACGCCTTGGCCAGCAGCAGGTGAAGCGCGGGAGTACTATTCTTCGCAAGCGCATTTTGCGCCGTGCTGATGGCCAACTTAGGCTGGTCGGCACGCAGGTAGAGATCAATCGCGCGCCCATAAGCGCCTTCGTCCTGCGGAGTTTTCTCCGCGTAACGTGCTTCCAAACTGGCTGCCTTGGCCGGTTTCCGTGACTCGGTGTAATAAAAAGCAAGCGCATGCAGGATCACGGGTTCGCCTGCGCCCAACGTCTCCGCTTTCAAAGCCGCGGAGTCAGCCAATGCGGGTTTGTTCTGCTTGAAGTACGCTTGCGCCAAAGCCAGCCAGACCTGGGCGTTTCGTGGCTGCAGCTTGGATGCAGCTTCGAGTTGGGTTTGGGCCACGGCGAGTTCGTTGTTGTTTAACGCCCGCAATCCGGCGCGGTAAGTGGAGTCGAAGGTTGCGGCGGAGGCAGCCAGCAGGACAATATGCGCTAGGGCGGTCATCGCGATTCTAACTCCCGCAAGGCTTTCATGGCCGACTGGTCATCTGGATTCCTAGCCAGCCATCTTTGCATGATATCCCGCGCCTTGTCTCGCTGCCCAAGAGAAACATACAGCCGACCCAAGTTCATATACAGCGTCTTATCTTCCGGCGCCTGCTCGATGCCAAACTGAAAAGCCGCCACTGCATCCGTGGGCTGATCGAGACGAACGTACAAGACCGCTAGATTGTTCAACGCGCCCGAGTGGTCCCGGTGGGCCGCGAGAGCCCGCTGAAACCATTCTTTCGCATCCTGCAACTTTCCGCCAGTTGCACACAGGACCCCAAGCTGGTTGGCCGCGTCGGAGTCGTCCGGGTTTTCGTCGAGAGCACGGCGGAACTGCTTCTCGGCGGAAACCGTATTGTTGAGCTTGGCATAAGCCTCGCCCGCACCCACCAGGGCCGCCGAGTAATTGGGCTTGATGGTCAGCACCTTTTCAAAGTGTTCGAGCGCGGGACGATACTGCCCGGCATCCAACTGTATTCGTCCAATCGCATTCAGAGCCTTCCAGTTCGAGGGAGTGCGCCGCACCACTTCTCGCAAGTAGGGAACAGCTTGTTCCGGGTATCCTGCCCAATAAAACGCCGCGCCAAGCTTGAAGTAGTTGCGGTGGGGGTCCTGATAATATCGACCGGGAAATGGCAGCGCGAGCCGTGTGCGATCAGCATCGCGCATCGCTGCCAGATCAGCCCTCAGCACGCCCTCCGAGGGCACGCCCGAGTACAGCTTGTGTGCCCGGCTCTGGGCGTCTATCAGCATGAGCAGAGGCAATTCCAGAGCGCCCCGGTACTCGAAGAGGTAACGCCGAAATACGGCGTATTGTTCGGCCAGTTCTGGCGTTTCGCTGAGATCCACAGCTTGGATTGGCACTTTGGCGGGCTGCGTGGGCAGGGTCTTCGAGTACAGGAGAAGAAATCCTGGCCCCGTGCGGCGTTCCGGTAGCGGCACTGGTTCTAGAAGCCAAGTGTCTGCAGGCGCGGGCTCATTCTCGGCAATCACTGAACTCGCGCTCAATTGCGTACGGGCCTTCAATGCCGAATGGGCAACCTGACTTGAACCCTCTTCAATCTCGTGGCGAAAACCGGACTTCAGCGGCCCCGTTTCCTGCGTCAACCCGGACGGCCACGTGACTTTCACCAGTGCTTCCGCAGCATCGCCCAAGGCGAAATGCAAACACTTTGTGTGCTGCGCCAGGTACCCGCTCCCCGCCTTCACAAACTGCGTGCGGCCGTTCACTTCCACCCTCGCCCCAATCGCGTCCCGATTCGATTTCGTTCCGCGCAACCTGAGCACAAAGACACTCTTCCCCGCTCCGCACTCGTTTAGCAGGGCTCTCACTTGAGGACCCTGACGGCTCTTTAAAACAATGTCAAGATTGCCGTCGCCATCCAAATCCACCGCGGCGAAAGACCGGCTGTCGTCAGCGAAATCCAGACCGCTCACGCCGGAGAAATCGTAGTAT
>JANXQZ010000144.1 GCA_025353235.1 Bryobacterales bacterium | reverse complement strand
TAGAATCCGTCCGCTGTCACGGATCGATTGCGGTGTAGGAAATGAGCGCCGATTTGGAAGTCGATAAACGGGTTGCCGACATCTGGGCCTTGCAGGGTGACATCGAAGATTCCCCATTGCTCTACTGTCTTTGCAGGCGCGGGGAGAACAGGGAGGGTTGCCACGATGGCAATGAGCACCGCGGGACGTCGATGCGTCACGTCACCTCGCGCCAGCAGAAATCCCAGCAACCGGCCGCCGCAACCATCAGGCCCAAAACGCTGCTGATCAGCAAGGCTTCTGCAATGTTGTGGGGCTGTCTCGCCAGTACCAGCATCGGGAGCGCTATGGCGCGCTTTGGCAGGCCCATGAGCCGCCGATGAACTTCCAGGTTTTCACGGCCGGTCAAGTGAAAATACAGCGATGGGGACTCGACTAGCGATCCAATGCGCGTGAGTAGGGAAACTCGTTCCTTCTCGAACGGACGTCCGAATAGCGAGATTGTGCCTCGGTCGGGACGCTGGAGACCTAGCATCATACGGATGGTTGTGGACTTTCCTGCACCGTTCGGTCCAAGGAATCCGTAGACGCTTTGCGGGGGCACGCTGAGGTTGAGACCGCGTACCGCTGGGGTGGTTCCGTAGGTCTTCCAGACGTCTTCGATCTGAACGACGGGACCAGGAAGGGTGGCGGGATTCGACAAAATAGATAGACTCTGACTGGTTTAAGAAGTTCCCGTCTCGCTTCTACAACAGAAAACAAATGCAGAGTTTGGTGACTATCAATTCCTCCGCAGGACCAGTACAGACTTTGCGCTCCTTTCGAATTCCGTGATGGCGATCGCGTAGCGCCGGACCAGTTCTGCCGCCACTTCGGTTGAGTAATTCATTCGTTCGAGCCGAATCACGGGGGGCGGGGCACCATGCAGATCCGCCAATCGGACGAAGTCGGCATCAGCCGTGACGATAGCAAATCGATTCCGTTTTGCGAATTCCCGGATGGCGGCGTCCGGAGTTTCCCCAGCTAGCCCAACCTGACTAATGTGCGCTGAGCCAGGAAAGAGATCTTCCAACAACGGTACAATTCGGCGCGAGAGATTCGCATCAAAGAGCAACTTCACTGAGTGGCTTTATCTTTAAGTTGATACGCAAACTGCAAAGCGGCTTTGATGTCTTCCGACTTCAGTTCTGGATAATCGCGGAGAATACCGGACTCGCCGAGATCTCCGCTAAGCCAACCGAGGATGTCCCATACTGTGATCCGGGTTCCGCGGATGATCGGCTGGCCGGAACGGACCTGCGGGTTAATGGTTACTCGCGTCGAGACCAAGTCAACGGACATCGGCTTCATTTTACTCCGATCTCTCCCGGACGGTGCGGGTTCGTGCTTGGCAAGACGACCTCAGGCTGCTCGAACGCATCTGCGCGGACCGAGCGTCAGGTAGCTACGTAACGCGAGCCTGCAGAGTTCCGACTCCTTCAATGCGCGCCCGCACGCGATCTCCTTGCTTAATACGTGCTCCCTTCGGACACCCAGTCGAAATAATGTCGCCCGGATATAGCGTCATGAATTGACTATGAAAGCGGACCAACTCATACGGGCGATGCCGCATGTTGCGGACGAAGTCGCGCGAACAAATGCCCTCATTATGCTCCGTAATCACTTCCAAGCTATCCACATCGGCAATCTCATCGGCAGTCACGATCACCGGACCGAAGCTGAAAAACGTATCAATGCTCTTCGCCCGGGTCAGGTAGCGCGGGTTCTTGCGCAGCACGTCGAGCGCAGTGAGATCGAGCGTGGTAGTGTAGCCGAAAATCGCATCTTTCACCTCCTCGGCCTTCAGAAAACGGCAACGCTTGCAAATGATCACGCCCAATTCCCCCTCCGCATCTACGTCGTTCGACACGTCTGGAGGGGGCAGCACGATGTTTCCGCCCGGCTCGAACATGCACGACGCAGGCTTCATGAAACTGCCCGGTTCGTCAGGCTGAACCGCGTCGATGTCCTCCGCATGCGACTTATAATTTAGCCCGATGCACCAGATTTTTGGAGGCACGTCATAGGGAAGCAACGGCTTTACTTCTTCCATGGGAATGACGGTGTACTGGCTGTCATCTCCTATATCGCGCAGTTGCTCCACCGAGTTCTGCTCAATGATGCGCAGGATGTCGATGGGTAACGACAGTTTCCGTTTTGCGTTTATTTCCTGAATGGAGACAATGCCGCCGCCGCGCAGGATGCCTACGTGTTGGCCGTGTTTGTGGGTAAAGCGAATAAATTTCATATGCTCTTTGCGATATCTACCAGGTCGCTGAACAGCCCGTACGCGGTGTGTTCCACGCCGGGCGAAATGGAGACGGTGCCCACCGTCCCCATCAGGTCCGTGTGCAGGAGAATCAGATTGGAAGTGCCTTGAATCGAGGCGAGAATGTCTCCTTCGGCAATGACTTCGGCGCGCACGCGGAGTCGAATCCCCGCCGAGGTGATGCGTCCGCGGCTGATCAGGCAAACCGTCTTGCGCTCCTGCTTGAGGGCGGTTACGCGCTCTACCGTCAGCTTGCCAATTCCGCGGCGATCCACGTCGAGCGGAGTCATGTTGGCGTCCATCAGCACGTTAGCCAGAGCGGCTGTCTTGGCGGCCGAATCCCAGCCGTCAATATCCAAACTTGCGTCCGCTTCGGCGATGCCGAGTTCCCGCGCGTGCTGGATGCCTTGCTCCATCGTCTTGCCATCGCGCATGGCGGAGACGACGATTTTCGTGGTGGAATTGAGAACTCCGATGAACCCTTGAATCTTGACCCCGGGCAAGGTATTCCGGACCATGTTGAATACGGGCGCTCCGTCCATGACCGTGGGCTCGAAACGAAATTCGACGCCTGCTGCTAGCGCTTCTTTGCGCAGAGCAGAGTAGGCATGAGCGATGGGTCCTTTGTTAGCTGTAATGACGTGCCGACCGCGGGCGAAGGCCGCCCGAATATGAGACAGCGCGGGTTCGCCGGTGGCGGGATTGAGGGTTGTGACCTCGGCCACAACTTCGCAGGGAGCGGCCTCGAGAAACTGATCGACGGACCCAGCGACCGGGCCGAATTCCGGTTCAACTGGGAGCCCGCGCGGGCCGAGAGCAGTCCCATGCCGGGCGGTGTGGATGCCCACGATTCTAAATGGGTAAACGGATCGCTTCTGATCGAGCAGCCTGGCAAAAGCCCGACCCACGTTGCCGAAGCCGATGAGCGCTAATCGCATTCCGGCACGTCAGGCTGACGCGCAGTCAGTTGGGTGAACCGAGCCGTGACCGTGAGGGAGCGGTTCATCAGCAATCCTTTAGTGAACCAGAAACGTGGTGCAGGCAAATCCTATGCCGACGAGAGCGCCAGCCACGGCCACCAACCACATAATTTCACGCTTCGTCAGGATGGCGATGGAAGCGAAGACAATGGCGATCTCCAAAAAGATCTCGCCGAAGTGGAAGCGGCGCGCCTTTCCGCCCGCGACGCGGCTCTCAATTTCAAACTCTTTGGCTTTCTCCTGTATCTTCTCAGCCTCTTTGCGGAAGCGCTCTGAGTTACCCTTGTAAGCCGCAACCTTGTCCGATTTGAGAGCGGTTAGAACGTCAAGCGCAATCTCGGACTCGTAGTGGCGAATATTCTTGGCCTGAGAATACGCCCACTGATCCGACGCTTTTTGCTGGGAAAGCAGTTCCTCGGTGGCACTCAGTTGTCCAAACACGGCCACGATGGCGAGCGCAGCTGCGATGCCCGCCATGGTAGCTGCTACTTTCTTGTCAAACGGCTGCTTGGCATGCTCGGCATGCTCATGAAGCTCCTCGTCCACGTTCATTTCGAATCCCCTTTCGTTAGAAGTTTAGTATATCCAGATCGGCATGCACGTTCTGGACAATTTATCGTCAGGACTTAATAGGTTATGATGACAGCGGCACCACCCTTCGAGGAATTCATGAGCGAGCGTGGCATCCCGTCAGAAACCGGCAGCGAAGTCCAGGTCACGCAAGAACAGCAAAGCCGCTTTATTTCCGACAACTTGCGGCGGGTTTTTCTGCTGATTTACCGCATTGTCGGGAATGTCGCCGACGCTCAAGATCTCACCCAGGAAGCATTTATCAAGGCACTTCAGAGGCAAGACCAGCTAAAAGATCTCGATAAAGCGGCTCATTGGCTTTCCCGGATCGCCAGCAACACTGCGATTGACTTCCTTCGCCGACATGGCAAAGTGAATTTCTGCGAGATCGATAATCTGGTCGAACCCCTGCGAGAGCCGTCTGAGAGTCCGGAGCAGGCCGTGTTGCGGTCTGAGCATCGTGCGTATCTGGAACTCGGCTTGGAGGCCTTGACGGTACGGGAGCGCACCGCTTTAATTCTGCGCGATGTCGAAGGTTTGCCCGCCGAGGAAGTTGCCCGCCAGCTGAACTGTTCCAAAGCCACGGTGCGTTCCCATATCGCTAATGCCCGCATCAAGTTCCGGCGCTATGTCGAAAAGAATCGTCGAGGACCGGAAAGGAAAGGTCTATGACGCCCCTGGTTCATCCGACGGCGGCGCGGCTGGCGCTCTATGCAGGGAAAGACCTGGGCTGGTGGGGCCAGTGGCGCGTTCAGCAGCATGTTGCAAACTGCTCCGGGTGTCAAAGCGGCCTGGATGCGTTAAAAAATGCAGGAGCGCAGCTTCGTGATCTGGCTCCGGATCTGCCTGCCGACCTTAACTGGAATCGGCTCTCCCAGGAGATGACCGGCAACATTCGCGTGGGTTTGGCGGCAGGCGAATGCATCGCGGATTTCGAGAAGACTGTTCGGCCAGTCCGGCCTCGCATAGCATGGCTGTCCGGGACGGCACTGGGTTGCGCGGCCGTGGTTGTGGTGGCGGCTGTCTGGCTCAATCTTCCGATGCGGCAAATGGATCACCTGATTGCCGCAGTGAGCCAAGTTCGGTGGAATCGGATCGGTTCCAATTTTCGCGCTCCAGCTGTAAACCAGGATGCGGTGGTGCTGGAGGCGAGTCCCTTGTCGATTGAAGTGAAGACGAATGGCCGCGGGCTGGCGCTGATGCACCCGAGTTCCGAGGGAGCCACCGTTTCCGTAAACATGCAGGATTCGGCTGGCGTGCGGTATGTGGATGCCGATAGCGGCCAAGTCACGCTGAACAAGGTTTACTATGCACAGTAAGATCGCCGCTGGCTTGTCTGCCTGCGCGCTGGCGACTGGTTCGCTTTTCGCAGGAGTTCTTCCAAGGATCGACCTGCCGAAGGACTCCCCCGTTTCGTTTCTTTCCGCCGACTATGGCGAATCGAACGAATCGGCTCGCGGTGGCGCGATGCTGCTCGATCTGCACGCGGCGTTGTCGCTTCGCAATTCCAGCGCCCGCCGCATTCGGGGCATCACGATGGTGGTTACGGCGCAAGATTTCACGCCTGGCGGCAAAGGATCGGTGACGGTTACTAGCCTGGATGTAGGTCCTGGCGAATCGTTCCCAATCCGGATCGACCTACGCCTGCTGCGTCCTTTGCAGACGGGAGCGAGCGTCCCCGTTCTAGTGGGCCTGGATGGAGTGCTGTTCGACGATCTTCAGTTTTACGGTCCCGACAAGCTGAATTCTCGTAGGACGCTCACGGTATGCGAGTGGGAAGCAAGGCGCGACCGGCAGTACTTCAAAGCGCTGCTTGCATCCGGCGGCCCCGATAAACTGCAGCACGAGGTTCTGGCCAGCATGGCGCGCCAGACGGATCGCCCCAATGTGGACGTGCAGATGGTTCGCGGGGGAAGAGCTACAAATTTCGAGCCCGAGAAGCAGATGCAATTCGCGTTTCTGCACTTGCCGGATTCTCCGATTGAACCGCTGGAAGGGATGGCGCGGATCGCGGGGAACGAGGCGCGGGCTCCGCGCGTCGAAGTGCGGAATCGGTCTGACCGGGCGGTGCGCTATTTAGAGATTGGGTGGATTCTGCAAGACGGGCAGGGCCGCGAGTTTCTGGCTGGAGCGGTCCCGGCGCAGTTGAATTTGGCACCTGGGCAGAAGAGTCAAATCCTGAGCGATACGGCGCTAAAATTTCCGCGTACCTCAGGCCAGCCGCTGGCTATCGAGGGGATGAGCGGGTATGTCAGCAATGTGGAGTTCGCGGACGGAACGGTGTGGATTCCGAACCGTGCGGACTTGGCCGATCCGCGCTTGCAGAAAGTGCTGGGACCGTCGGCAGAAGAGCAGCGCTTGCTGCAGCTTTATCACAAGCGCGGGTTGAAGGGACTTGTGGAAGAGTTGAAGAAATTCTAGCTCTGGAAACTCGCGACGGCTGAATCTTCATCTTTATAGATTTCGAACACAGTATGGAGCCGGGTCAGTTGCACCAGTGCCTGCGCCCTGGAGCCCAGCTTCGCCAGCTTCAATTTTCCGCCATGCTGGGCCACTGCTTTATGGCGCGCCACCAGTTCGCCCAAACCGGTGCTGTCGATGTGGACCACTTCGCCCATCTGCAGGACAATATTGTTCTTGCCGAGCGCCAAGGCATCTTCGATTAGCTGCCGCAGCAGACGCGTCCCCTCGCCTAAGGTGAGGCGTCCGCTGAGGCTGAGCACCAGAATGCCGTTCCGGTCCCAATCGATGTAGTTCAAAGCCATTTAGAGCTTGGCCAGTTCGTCTAGGTCGAGCCGCCCGGTATAGATCGCCATACCCAATGCGGAGTGGATCTCGAGCTTGCGCAGCTCTTCAATGTCTTGCATCGTAGTGATCCCGCCCGCTGCGGTGAGTTCGTGCCGGGTAGCCGCACGCAAGCGGCGGAACCAAGCGAGGTCAGTCCCTTGCAGCATGCCTTCCTTGTCGACATACGTGCAGAGAAATCCCGAGCAGAAAGGTTCGAAGTAGCCCAGCCATTCTTCTGCTTTCAAGTGCGTGGATTCCGTCCAGCCGCGAATGACGATCTCGCCTTGCTTGGAATCGAGCGCAATAATGAGCCGCTCCGCCCCGACTGCCTCCACGATTTCGTCCAGGACGGGTCGGCTAAATGCAGCGGTCCCGACAATTACGCGATAGGCTCCTGCGTCGACCAGTTCGAGCGCGCGGCTGGCTGATCGCACACCGCCTCCGACACGAGTGAGAGTCTTCGATGCTAGCCAATTTACGATCTCAAGATTCGAGCCCTGGTTCAGAGCGGCATCTAGATCGATTACTTGAATCTGAGGAAACGCCTCGAACTTGCGCAGCATTTCGAGCGGAGTGTCGCCTTCTAGTGCCTTCTCGCGCCCTTGAACAAGCTGAACCACTTTGCCGTCCATCAGATCGATGCAGGGAATTATCATGGCGCGGGCCTCACCGGAATGTTTCGCGCATGCAGCCACGCTTTCAAGTCGGCCACCGTGTACGTCCCATAGTGAAAAACCGAAGCCGCGAGTGCCGCGTCGGCTTCGCCTTCCGTGAGGACGAGGCCGAAATCTTCCGGCTTGCCAGCACCGCCCGAAGCGATCACGGGAATGTGCGTCGCGCGCGAGACGTTTCGGGTGAGATCGCAATCAAATCCTTCCTGCACGCCGTCGGTATCCATCGACGTGAGCAGAATTTCGCCCGCTCCCAGCGCTTCGCCTCGTCGTGCCCATTCGACAGCGTCGAGGCCCTCGTCATGCCGACCTCCGCGAGTGAAAACGTTCCAGCCAGCGTCCGCGTTGCGGCGCGCGTCGATGGCTAGCACCACGGCCTGCGCGCCAAACTCCTGGCTTAGCTCGGAGATCAGTTCGGGCCGATGCACAGCGGCCGTGTTGACGCTCACTTTGTCGGCTCCGGCCATCAGAATCTTGCGCGCGTCGGCGACTGAGCGAATGCCGCCGCCCACGGTTAATGGGATAAAAACCCTGCGGGCTGTTCGGGCTACCACGTCAACCATCGTGTCGCGGTTGTCGCTGGAGGCGGTGATGTCGAGAAACACCAGTTCGTCCGCGCCTTGCTGATTATAGCGGTCGGCCAACTCTACTGGATCGCCCGCATCGCGGAGATTCACGAAATTGACGCCCTTCACTACACGGCCGTTCGTGACGTCCAAGCATGGGATGATGCGCTTCGTCAGCATGCTGTGGGGCAGGTTGTTAACCTGCGGTCGATTGGTAATCGACCCTCCGAAGCCGCATTTGACCCTCTCCAGAGCCGGGCCGATTGGCAATCGGCTGCAGGTTGACAACCTGCCCTACGGCTGAATTTGATAGCTCTACAAAATTCTTCACGATCTTCAGCCCAATCGGACCGCTCTTCTCCGGATGGAACTGAACCCCGAAAACGTTGCGAGATTCGAGCACGGCGGTGTAGGGCAGCGTATACGTGCAGGTGGCGGCCGTGGCGGAAGTAAGGGGAGCGTAGTAGCTGTGTGCGAAGTATACATAAGCGTTAGGACTTACGCCGCGTAAGAGCTGCGACTCGGCACTTGGGACGAGCTCGTTCCAGCCCATGTGCGGCACGCGCGCGTCTGCTGCAAAGCGTTTGATAGTGCCCTCGAAAAGACCCAATCCGTCCAATTCAGGCGCTTCCTCGCTCTTCTGAAACAGAGCCTGCAATCCTAGGCAGATGCCCAGGAACGGGGTTCCGGCGTGGATGCGCTCTAGCAACGTCTGTCTCACGCCCATGGCGTCGAGCGCGCGCAGCATCTGTCCGAAGTGCCCCACTCCAGGCAGCACAATCTTCGTTGCCTGTTCCAACCCAGCCGCCTC
>JANXQZ010000958.1 GCA_025353235.1 Bryobacterales bacterium | reverse complement strand
TGCCGCACTGGGTGCGGGGTAATGAAAGCGCCACCATCGTCGACCCGGTGAAGAAGCCACTCACCATCCTGGGGCTAGGCGGAAGCGTTGGCACGCCGAAGAGCGGCATCACGGCTCAGGTAGTCCCCATCGCGAGCTACGCCGATCTTGAAAAGCGCACTCGCTCGGATATCGAAGGCAAGATCGTGTTGTTCAACGTGCCTTATGAAGGTTATGGACGAACGGTGGCCTATCGTCATGGAGGCGCGTCGCGGGCTGCAGCGCTGGGTGCGGTGGCGATGCTGGTCCGGTCCGTCACGCCCCTGAGTCTGCAATCGCCGCACACGGGCGCCATGGAGTATGCCGATAACGCTCCCAAGATTCCCGCCGCCGCAGTAACCATTGAGGACGCCTTGATCATTCAGCGCCTGGCAGATACGGGCGCCAAGGTGATGGTCCACTTGACGATGGAGGCCAAGATGCTGCCCGACGCGGATTCGGCGAACGTCATTGGCGAAATTACCGGCCGCGAACATCCAGAGCAAGTGGTGGTGATTGGCGGACATATTGACTCTTGGGATGTGGGCGCGGGCGCGCAGGATGACGGTTCGGGAATCATCACCGCTCTTCAGGCAGCGGCTTTGATCAAGAAGCTGGGCCTGCAGCCGAGGCGGACGCTGCGAGTGGTTTTCTGGACCAACGAAGAAAACGGCGGAGCGGGCGGTAAGGCTTATCGTGAGTGGGTGGGCGAGAAGGTGAAGAACCACTTCGCGGCCATTGAAATGGATGGAGGGGCTGAAAAGCCGGTGGGCTTCGGCGTGAGCGCGGGGCCAAATACTCAGGCGTTCCTTGCAAAGATCAAGGATGTCGGCAAGCTGCTGGAGCGCATTGACGCGGGGGCAATTCAAGCTGGCGGCGGTGGAGCTGACATCAGCCCTCTAATGCACGACGGCGTGCCGGGGCTGGGATTGCGGACAGTGGGAACCCACTACTTCGACTGGCATCACACGCGGGCCGATACCGTGGACAAGGTGAAGCCGGAAGAACTCCGCTTGAATATTGCCGCGATGGCCGTGATGGCTTACATCCTGGCTGACATGCCGGAGTAAAATCAAGGCAGTACATGCAAACAGTGAACGCTTCCGTGGCTGTGGAGCTGCAGAACAAAATCAAAGACAAGTCAGCCAAAGTGGGCGTGGTGGGACTCGGGTACGTTGGCCTCCCCCTTGCCGTGGAGTTCGCCAAAGCGGGGTTCTTCGTTGTCGGCATTGACGTCCTGGCGCAAAAGGTAGATGCCATCAACCGGGGCGAATCGTATATTCAGGATGTTTCCAGCGACGTGTTGCGTCCGCTGGTGGAGTCCGGGCATATTCGCGCAACTACGGACTTTGCTGCCGTTAAGGATCTGGACACCATCAACATCGCCGTCCCCACGCCGTTGCGCAAGACGAAAGATCCGGACATGACGTTTATCGATAGCGCCTGCTCGGACATCGCCGACAATTTCGGACCGGGCAAGCTGGTGATCCTGGAATCGACCACCTATCCGGGAACCACTGACGAAGTAGTTCTTCCCATGCTCGAGAAGACCGGCCTGAAAGTCGGCGAGGACTTCTTCTTATGCTTCTCGCCGGAACGCGTTGATCCGGGCAACGAAAATTACCACACGTTTAACATCCCGAAAGTTGTGGGCGGAGTTACGCCTGCCTGCACCGATATGGGCGCGCTCTTCTATCGCCAAGCGCTGGAGCATGTGGTTCCGGTTAGCTCCACGGTTGTGGCCGAGATGGTCAAGCTGCTGGAAAATACGTATCGGATGATCAACATCGGGCTGGTGAACGAAATCGCCATGATGTGCGATCGGATGGACATCGACGTCTGGGAAGTGATCGATGCCGCTGCTACCAAGCCGTTCGGATTCATGCCGTTCTATCCGGGACCTGGGCTGGGCGGGCACTGCATCCCGATCGATCCGTTCTACCTGTCCTGGAAAACGAAGCAGGCAGGCATTGAAGCGCGATTCATCGATCTCGCGGGCTATATCAATGGGCAGATGCCGCGCTTCGTGGTCGATAAAATTCAAAACGCACTGAACGATGTCAGCAAGCCCGTGCGAGGGTCGCACGTGCACGTGATGGGCGTAGCCTACAAGCGCAACATCGACGACGTGCGCGAATCTCCTGCTCTCGATATCATCCACCTACTGCGCGAACGCGGCGCCAACGTCACTTTCAGCGATCCTCACGTGGCTTTGGTCCACTTCGATCAGGGCGACTTAGAGTCGCAGGATAACGCGGGAATGGTGGAAGCCGCCGATTGCGTGGTGATCATCACCGATCACAAGGTATTCGATTATCCGGCTGTGGTGGAACGCTCCAAGCTGATCGTGGATACGCGCAATGCGCTCAAGGGATTCCGTTCCGCCAATATCGTCAGGCTTTAAGCTATCATCGTTGTTCCGATGACTGAAAAACCGAGGTTCCGCCCGTTCGTTCCCGAAGGCACCCAGATGCGGGAGTTCACGCTCAGGGCGGTTCTCCTAGGTTTGGTGATGACGGTGATCCTCGGTGCGGCCAACGCGTACCTTGGCTTGCGAGCTGGCATTACCATCGCCGCCACCTACCCTGCCGCCGTGATCGGGATGGCGGTTCTCAAGATCTGGCGCGGGTCGATTTTAGAGGAAAATATCGCCCGTACCGCAGGCTCGATCGGCGAGTCGGTTGCGGCAGGCGCGATCTTCACCATTCCGGCGTTCGTGATCGCAGGCGCGTGGCCGTCGTTTCGACCGGCTGATTCCTACTGGAAAGCCACTGCGCTGATGATGGTTGGCAGCATACTGGGCGTGCTGTTCGTCTCGCTGGTGCGGCGGGTGATGGTAGAAGATCCCGAGTTGCCGTTTCCAGAATCGGTGGCGGCGTCGGAGATTCATAAGGCTGGCCAGCGCGGCGCGGAAGCGGCGAAGTTCCTCTTCTACAACATTGGAATTGGCGGCGCAATTTACATGCTGAGCCGCTTTCAATTGTTTGCCTCCGACATGGATATTAGTTTTCCCATCGGTCTGATCGGCAAGAGCCGCGTTCGTCTCGGGGCCCTTGGCAGCACGAATTTTATTAACTCCGGGGGTGGAAGCGCAGTAGCGGCACCTAGCGTCAGCCCTGCATATTTGGGCGTTGGTTACATCATTGGAGTCAAACTCGCGGCGCTTCAGTTTTCGGGTGGCGTTCTCGCCTGGGGATTGATGGTGCCTCTGATCATTTTTCTGCTTGGTCCGGACCTTCAGAAGTTTCTCCCGGCTGGTTCTGGCGACAACTGGACGGCAGTTGCCGCAAGCGTGTGGCGATTCATCGTGCGGCCCATTGCCGTGGGTGGCATGCTCGTCGGCGCGGCTTACACGCTGTACAAGATGCGCTCCAGCCTCACTACCGGCATCAGTCGCGCGCTGAAGGAAGTGCGGCACCCGCCCGCCCCCGAAACGCTCCAGCGCACGGAACGGTACATGAGTTCGAAGATTGTCTTCAGCCTGATCGGCGTGATGTTCCTGCTGATGCTAGTGCTGTACTACTATCTTTCTGGAACCGTCCTGGTAGCCGTCGTGGCCGGGGTAGTGATGCTGGTGATGGGCTTCTTCTTCGCCACGGTGTCCGGCAATCTGGTAGGCATGATCGGTTCGTCGAACAATCCCATCTCGGGCTTAACGCTATCCACGCTCATCATCGCCGCCCTGCTGCTGGTCTCCATGGGGGTGTCGGGGATCGGGGGCGTGGCTACGGTGCTGGGCGTGGCGGCGGTGGTCTGCGTCTCGTCCGCGGTCGCCGGGGAATTGCTGCAGGATTTCAAGGTCGGCTACATATTGGGGGGCACGCCGAAGTAC
>JANXQZ010000220.1 GCA_025353235.1 Bryobacterales bacterium | reverse complement strand
ACAAAATTCCGCCGCGAGCCTAACGCCCTCCGCGTTCCAAAATCCCGAACACCCTTGCGATCAGGCAGCGGACGCCCAATCGGATCTTTCGCTCCCCCCGTGAGGCCCTCCCCCGCCTCAAGCAAATGCCAGCCCTCTATTGCTGCGCTCCGCCGAACCAGAAGTTGGCCGATTTCCGCCTGCACTCAAACCCAGTGACAATTATTTCCAGTTATTTCACGGTGCATTATCATTTACCTGTCACTCACTTACGAGAACCCGGCAAATTTTCGCGTTCGTTTTCGCCAGTTCATCTGCCATAGTGAGTTCGCCATGACATCCGCAGCTCAAACTCAAGCGAATCAGCAAAACGCCGCGTTCAGCACCGGTCCGCGTACCGAACAAGGCAAAGCCGCGTCCAGCCGGAACGGCACAACCCACGGGCTCTCCTCCGGATTTTCCCTCCTCGGCCATGAAGATCCGTCCGATTTTGCAGCCCTCGCCTCCCGCCTCCGTGCCGACCTCCAGCCCAACTGCGAACACGAAACCTTCCTGGTCGACCGCATGATCGAAGCCCGCTGGCGCATCGTCCGCGTGAACCGCCTCGAAGCCGCAGCCTTCGATCTCATTCTTGACCCCGCTCCACCGCAGTCGCCCGATGCCCGCATCGTCGCGCACATCACTCCCAAAGGAGGCGACATTCTGGGAGTCCTGCAACGCTACGCCGCCGCAGCCGAGCGCAGCTACCATAAGAACTACCGTGAACTGCTGCATGGCCGCCAAGTCTCGCAGCGCGTGGAGCAGAAGGCCGTTAACAACTCCATCAAGAACGCCATCTTCGCCCCCATGCCAGCCCCTCCCGAGCCAATTGGGTTCGCTTCGCAAAACGCGCCGAACCCGAAGCCTTTCGCTGCGGAGACGCTGGGCAATCCCGCCCTGCGCCTCTGATCGTGCTTAGGTAAATCTTTTTTCTTCGCCCGTTGTTCGCCTGTTATACTGGTTAGTTTCCATGGACGAAAAAGAACGCTCGCGTGCTCTCGGCCTTACACTGGGCCAGATAGAAAAGCAGTTTGGAAAGGGCTCCATCGTGCGCCTTGGATCGAAGGACGCGATGGTGCCCGTCATGGTGATTCCCAGCGGATCCATTTCGCTCGACTACGCGCTCGGTGTGGGCGGATTCCCGCGTGGACGCATCTGCGAAATCTTCGGACCTGAGTCTTCCGGCAAAACTACGGTTGCCCTGCAGGTGATCGCGGAAGCGCAAAAGATGGGAGGCATGGCGGCCTTCATCGACGTGGAGCATGCGCTCGATCCCCTCTACGCGAAGAAGCTCGGGGTGGACGTGGACAACCTGCTAGTCTCTCAGCCGGACTACGCAGAGCAGGCCTTGGAGATCACGGGAGCGCTGATTCTGTCCGGCTCCATCGACGTGCTGGTGGTCGATTCGGTGGCGGCGCTGGTTCCCAAAGCGGAACTTGACGGCGAAATGGGTGACAGCCACATGGGCGTGCAGGCTCGCTTGATG
>JANXQZ010000942.1 GCA_025353235.1 Bryobacterales bacterium | reverse complement strand
CCGCCGCCAGCTTTGCAGCGAAATAGGCGCCGGACGTATCCGACCCACCGCGCCCCAGCAGTACCGTAGCGCCATCATCATTAGCCGCGATGACCAGATTGCTCAGAACGAAGTCGATAATCCGGTAACGTCCGCCGAATGGGACGGCAGGTTTGGCGCGCTCCTTCGTCAACGGGTAAAGACGCGTCCCCTTACCGCCGGCCAGGACGAACGCGAGCACTCGCATCTGCATTTTGGGTCAGCCTCCGAAGCTGCTACTTAGAACTGCCTTGCCTATTCTGGCAGATTTCATTTCTAGCCTTGTAATCGCAGGGCACTCTCGAAAAATAGCTACCCCGGTTGTAAAATGCGCCCTGTAAGACAAAATCCTGACTTTTTCTCCGCTCGCGACGAATCGGTTGCGACTAGGCTGCTTTGTGGGGCAGCCAATCCTGGCTGCAGCCGGCTTTCCAGCCGGCTCCATAACATCTTCATACATTCGATGTGGCCGCCTTGCTCGCCAACCTCCGGCGGGTCGCTACCCCCCATTTCTGCCTATGATGAAGTCCTGCCGTTAGACTCAGACCGGCGTCTTGGGTTTCCGGGTCTCGATATAATGCCCGTAAGCATGCGATCTATCCTTCCCGGACTTGTGCTCGCCAGTCTGGCCTTTGCGTCCGCCGACAAAAAGCTCCCCCTCGAGCAAACGTCGAACGAATGGGTCGAGATCTCGGCCAGCTTGTTGCTCGATAAGGATCAAGTGCGCCAGGAACTCGGCGCTGAATTGACCGGCATCGTCGTCGTTCGGGTCAAGGTTCGGCCTCTAAGCGAGAAGCCCGTGAAGATCGATCGCGAGGATTTCGCGCTCCTCTCCACGAACGACGGGCAGCGCTCCACGCCTTACGCTCCCAGCCAGATTGCCGGCGGCAGCACCCTGGTAGTCGGCAGTCAGGGCACGCGCGGCAGCATGGTCGGCGGCGGCAATGGACCTGTTTGGGGCGGCCTGGGCGGACGCGGTTCGCGACTGCCGGGCAACGGCGGCGGCGGAGGCGTAGTGAGCGATCCCGCTTCGGCAACCTCGACTGTGAAAACCGACGACAAGCCCGAGAGCCCGCTTCTAAAGTCGCTGAAAGAGAAGGTTCTGCCGGAGAAAGAAGTGACCGAGCCAATCTCCGGCCTGCTCTACTTTCAAATCGAAGGCAAAGTAAAAGCTAAGGATTTGGAACTCTACTACAAAACCCCGTCTGGCAAGATTGCGCTGAGATTCCGCCCGTGAGCGAGCCCGCACTCCGCGTCTCCGACCTGGAAACTCCAGCGCTGCTCCTCGATCTCGACAAAATGGAGCGCAATCTCAAGCGGGTGGCCGACTACGCCCACGAGCATGAGCTGCGCTTGCGTCCACATACTAAAACCCACAAAACGCCAGCTCTGGGCCGCAAACAGTTGGATCTCGGCGCGGTCGGGCTAACCGTCGCGAAGGTCAGCGAGGCCGAGGTGATGCTCGCATCGGGAACGCCGGACCTGCTGGTGGCCTACCCCGTAATCGGGCGCAAGAAGCTCGAACGGCTAATGGAGGTGGCGGCGAAAACGAACGTGACTGTGTCCCTCGACAGTGCGCTCGCGGCGCGCCAGCTCTCCGACGCCGCCAGAGAATCGCAGCGGCACATTGGAGTTTTGGCCGAGGTGGATGCCGGACTGGGCCGCGTGGGAGTGGCGCCTGGTTCGGATCTGATCGAGCTGGTTCGAGGCATTACGCGCCTGCCCTGGCTTCGCTTTGACGGCATCGCCTTTTATCCAGGCCATATCAAGAGTCTCGATGAGGGAGGCCTGAACGCGGTAGATGCGCTCAGTCAGCTGCTTGCCGCCGCGATTCGAGAGTTGAAGCAAGCCGGGTTCGAAGTCCGAATCGTGAGCGGCGGATCCACGCCAGCGCTGTTCCACTCTCATGAAATTGCGGGGCTCAACGAAATCCGCCCGGGAACGTATATTTTTAATGACCGGAACACGATGCTTATGAACGCCTGCTCGCTGGACGATTGCGCCGGCTCGATTCTCACCACCGTCGTCTCGACGGCGAAGAAAGGCCAAGTGATCATCGACGGCGGATCCAAGACATTTTCCTCGGACCGCCCCGTAACGGCAGCCGAAGTCAGCTTCGGGCATATCGTGGACTCTCCGGAAGCTGTATTCACAAAGATGAACGAGGAGCACGGATACGTAGATATCCGCCGATGTCAGCGGGATTTCACGGTGGGCGATCGGGTCCGAATAATCCCCAACCACATCTGCGTCGCCATGAACTTGCACGAGTTCGTGTATGGGATTCGCGGCGATCTTGTCGAGCAGGTTTGGAAGGTGGAGGGCCGCGGCAAGCTGCAGTAAGCGCTCCGACGGGTGTAAGGTAAGAGTATGAATAAGAGAATCGAAAAGCGCCACAAACGCCAAGTGGAACGCGCGAAGGCGAAAGTGAAATTGTCGGAACCGGACGTGAGAACGCCCGAGCAAATCCAAGCAGCCAAAGAAGCAAGCAAGCCTGACGCAAGCCGAGGAAATCAAATGCCGGCGATGCGCAACTCCTCGCGATCGCTGCGAAGCAGTGCGGTCACATCCACTGGCAGCTCAGCCAAGACCGGCGCATAGCCGCGCCTCCGCCCGCGCTCGCTGCCTTGTGGGCAGCCAATCTTGGCTGCAAGCCGCCTTTCCAGGCGGCTTCGATCCGCAAGTAACAATTATGTGAACCTACATCCCCCTTCTTTTCACCACTTCACAATCTCCGCCCCTGGACTTCCTCAATTCCGCTGATACCGTAAAAACAGAAAGGACCAGGAGACACAGCATCATGCATTCCGCATCGTCCGACCACAGCACAGGACCCCGCACTGCCGAAGGCAAAGCCCGCAGCGCAGCCAACGCGCGTACCCACGGCCTCACTGCCAAGGACGTCATCATCGCAAATCCCGAGGAGCAGACCGAGTTCGACGAACTCATCGCTCTTCATCTGGCCGAAGTCAAACCGAATGGCAGCATCGAGCAGGTCATATTTGACCAGATGATGGCCGATACTTGGAATCTGCGCCGCATCCGACGCCTCGAAACCGCGCTGAACCAAGACATCGATCCGCTCGCCGCTCTCGATGACGAACGTCTTCAATCCAAACTCGAGCGCATCGCCCGCCATCGGACCCGCATCGAACGGTCTTATTTTAGATCGCTCAAGGAACTCTCGGGCCTCCAAACAGAACGCGTCCTCACCCGCTGCACCGAACAATCTTCGGATTACTCTGACATCTCGCCGTTGCTGAGCACTGCCGAATTCCGCCGCGCGCGAGGCAAATCGCAGAATTTCAAAACGAACCCAGCCGCACCCGATTTCACGCGCCCCTTTACCGCGGCGACGGCAACTCCGCGTCGCTGAGCCTCTGCAAACAGAACGGTCGTGTCCTAAAGGTGCGTTTATGCTTTTTAGCTGTTGAGCACAGTTTCCGGTCGAAGGCCTCGCGTGTATTTTCCGAGGAGCCGTTTTGGCCGCTTGACGCGGCTCACGAACGCATTCAGCAAGAAGTGGGAAACCTCTGGGCGGCATACTGCCTGCATTTCTCGTATTACAACTTTTGGATTCATAGCTCGATCCACGTTACGCCTGCAATGGAAGCTGAGATCGCCAGATCACGTCTGGACAATCGGCGAACTACTGGGATAATAGGGAGCCCCAGATGAACGAATCAGATTCAGAAATTCTTCTCTACACCAGCCCAGACGGTCGCACCAGGATCGACGTTAGGTTGCTTGAGGAGACGGTTTGGCTAACGCAAACGCAGATGGCGGAATTGCTTCGAACAACAAAGCAAAACGTGAGCCTGCACATTAGGAACATTTTTGAAGAGAAGGAGTTAGCGGAAAAATCAGTTGTCAAGGAATCCTTGACAACTGCCGATGATGGGAAGCGGTATACGACTAAAATTTATAACCTCGATGTAGTCATCTCCGTGGGCTACCGGGTCAAGTCCCATCGCGGTACGCAGTTCCGCATATGGGCTACTCAGCGGCTTCGAGAATACATCGTGAAAGGCTTCACTTTGGATGACGAGCGACTTAAAAACGGTGGCACTCGAAACGACTATTTTGACGAACTCATCCTGCGTGTCCGGGAAATCAGAACTTCCGAGAAGAACTTTTACCGCAAGATTACGGACATCTACGCCACTAGCTACGATTACGATCCGAATTCCCACCTGACTAAAGATTTTTGCCACAATCCAAAATAAGTTTCATTGGGCCATCCATGGGCATACTGCGGCTGAATTGATCGCACAGCGAGCGAATTGCGACGCTCCAAATATGGGCCTCACAAGTTGGACAGGAGAGAAGATCGAAAATCGGACGTGAAAGTTGCGAAGAACTATCTCACGGAAGACGAAATGACCAATCTCAACCTGATTGTCGACCAATACCTATCCTTTGCTGAATTCCAGGCAAGGACCAGAAAGGCAATGTACATGAGTGATTGGGTTGCCAAGCTAGACGGGTTCATGCAACTAAACGAACGCGAAATCCTGACCCACGCTGGCCGAGTCTCCGCCAAGGTTGGCGATGCAAAGGCTGAAAAGGAGCTTGATAAGTATTGGGTGAAACAACAAGCTATTGATGCCGCGAACCCCGTGGCTGACCTGGACCAAGCGATTAGGAAGGTAGAAGCCCAGCGCTACCAGACAAAAGAGAAAGTTATCTCCAAAAAATCAGTGACAAAGAAAGCAGTAAAGACGAAACGCCGCACCACCGAAAATTTAAAGCCTTGAAAA
>JANXQZ010000940.1 GCA_025353235.1 Bryobacterales bacterium | reverse complement strand
GAGCTCCGGCGCGGAAACGACTACTCGATCCTCGACACGACGAGCCCGAACCTGACGTACAAGCCCGAGCGCCTGACGATGGAAAAGGGCGAGGCGTTCTTCACGCCGCAGGACCGCATCGGGCAGCTGACGATGCGCAATCTGGATATTACCGACAGCCGGGCCAAGCTGTTCGTCTACGCGGCGGCCGGGCTGCTGGCGCCGCAGACTTTCGACGGGTTGAGCCTGCTCGGGCCAGCCGAAGAGCCAGCCAAGTAAGTCTGTCCACTGGAACGTGGCTGAGGCCCAACCCTTGCTGTCAGAAGCTTCGGGCAGCCGGACATCACAGCTCTGAAAATGTCGGGGCTGAAGTAGGCAGCCAGCCAACTTCGGCAGCAACCTTGTCCTTTAGGATCGATCTCTTGTACTGTCCGGCCGTCAGTTATAAAGCTGCATAATCCATGAGGTTGTTGACAATGGCCTCATGACCGAATTGGGAAAGATCTAAAGAACCCAGGCCACTCGGGCTGTTATCCTGCATTTAGCCGTGAATCAGTACACTCCATCTCCCGCAACCAATGGAAACAATTGGCTATGCCTTTCAACCGATCCTGCCTGAATCGGGCCAAACTCTTCGTGGTTTTCGCCTATACCGCCCTCGTGTCCGTCGCGCTCTGTTCGGCTCAAACGCCGGGCTCGCAGCAACCGCTTGGGGTTGGCGGACGAATTCCCGTTTTATTGATCTCTGGCAGCGATACTTTTCACAATTGGCGAGATACGACGCCGCTAACGCGCGAATTCCTGGAGCAGACAGGCCGCTTCGATGTACGGGTTGTGGAGGACGCGAACATTCTTGAATCGAAGACTGCCCTTATGCGCTATCGAGTCATTCTGTTCAACCAACAAGTGGCGGACTCGACTCCTCTCATGAGAGAGAACCTGACTGCCTACGTTCGCAACGGCGGCGGATTGGTCGCCCTACATTGGGCAGTGGACAATTTTCATGATTGGCCTGGGTTCGCGGATATACTTGGGCGCGTGTGGAGGGAGGGCGTTTCGAAAGAGGAGCACGGGCAGTTTCACGTGCACATCGAAGACTCAGACCATCCGATCACACGCGGCTTGAAGGATTTCGATACTTCCGTCGAAGAGGCGGTCCATTATAAGTTGGAAGGAACGGCCCAAATCCATGTGCTCGCAACCGCTAAGACCAAGTCCGGCGAGGACGCGCCGGTCATGTTCACCCGTAGCTTCGGCAAAGGAAGGGTGTTCTTCAGTCCTTTCGGACATAGTTCAACCGGAAGGAAGAATCCGGGCGTTCAAGCCATGATTATCAGAGCCACGGAGTGGGCGGGAACCGGCGATGTTAAGTAGCGGTTGGCGAATCGGTTTGACAGCAGCCTGCGATATTCGTTAACCTAGATTGAAGTCTCGAAGGGAGAAAGTCGGTCTGTATGAACACCCTAATTCCGTCCAAGGGGGAAATCGTGCGGCAATGGCACGTGCTGGACGCTCAGGACATGGTCCTCGGGCGGCTCGCCAGCAAAGCGGCCCTTATGCTGATGGGTAAGCACAAGCCTACCTACACGCCCTTCTTGGATACCGGCGATCACGTGATCGTCATTAACGCTTCTAAGGTCCGGTTGACGGGCCGCAAGGACGACCAGAAGATTTATCGCCACCACACCGGCTACCCCGGCGGATTGGTCGAGATTGGCGCGCGCAAAGTGCGTGCGACCCGTCCGATTCGAATGGTGGAAGATGCAATTTCTGGCATGCTCCCCAAAAACAAGCTCGGCAAGCAAATGTACCGCAAATTGCAGGTGTATGCCGGCGACAAGCACCCCCACCAGGCTCAGAAGCCCGTGGCGATGGAGCTTTAAACGGACGCCATTCGCGTCTGAATGAGAGGTTATCGAGTTGGCAGCATCGTTAGTACAGCATTTGGGAACAGGGCGGCGCAAAAAGGCGATTGCCCGAATTTTTCTTCGGTCCGGCAAGGGCCAGATTACCGTAAACGGACGTGCCTTCGAGCACTACTTCGTCAGCGAATCCGCGCGCGCCATGGTGCGCCAGCCGCTGCTCGCCGCTGAATTGGCGGACAAGTTCGACGTCCTCATTCTCGCCAATGGCGGGGGCTATAACGGCCAAGCAGGTGCCGCCAGGCTGGGCATCGCTCGAGCGCTGATTCTTTTTAATGCGGAACTGCGCGGCAAGCTGAAAGGGCTCGGTCTGTTGAGACGGGACCCGCGGTCACATGAACGTAAGAAGTATGGTCAGAAGGGTGCCCGCAAGCGCTTCCAATTCTCCAAGAGATAGTGGTTCGTCCGCACTGGTCCATTGTTTAGCGGGCCAGTGCTCCCTGTCACTCCATCTCGACATCGCCTTGTAACTCCGCACGCACAACTTCCGCTTTGGACCGTGCGCGCGGATACTCGCGGTGAAACCCGCAGTCAGAATCTGTAAGGAGGCATTTTGCCATCTATCTCAATGAAGGAATTGCTCGAAGCCGGCGTACACTTCGGGCACCAGACCAAGCGCTGGAATCCAAAGATGAAAGAGTACATCTTTGGCGAACGCAACGGAATTTACATCGTAGATCTCCAGAAAACGCTGAAGCTTTTTAAAGATGCCATGCGCTACGTTGGCGAAATGGCGTCGCAGGGTAAAACGGTTCTGTTTGTCGGCACGAAGCGGCAGGCGCAGGAAGCGGTGGCCGAAGAAGCTACTCGCTGCAACCAATACTACGTGAATCAGCGTTGGCTCGGCGGGTTGCTGACCAATATGGCCACGGTCCAGAAATCGATCAAGCGGCTGAAGGAACTTGACTCGCTGGCTACGGACGAAAACTGGGTGGGTCGCGCCAAGAAAGAAGTGGGTCGCCTGGAACGCGAGCGCAAGCATCTGCAGCAGAATTTGGCTGGCATCAAGGAAATGAGCGGGCTGCCCGATCTTCTTTTCGTGATCGATTCCAATAAGGAAGCGATCGCGGTGAAGGAAGCGCGCAAGCTGGGTATTCCAGTGGTGGCCGTGGTGGACACCAACTGCGATCCCGACGAAGTGGATTACGTGATCCCCGGCAATGACGATGCTTTGCGCGCCATCCGGCTTTTCACGAATAAAATTTCGGACGCGATTACAGAAGGCCGCGCATTGGCAAGCGAACACGATTTCACCGGCAAGATCATCGCCGAGGAAGCGCCCGCTGAAGAGGCTCTCGAGTTTACTCAATTCGATCCGCAGCAGCTCGATCAACTTATGTCCGAAGGAATTTCGGATGAGGATCTGCCTTCGATGTCTCTGCCGCGCAAAGGTCCTAGCCAAGAAGTACCCAGCGAGATGGGGCGAGTTGGCAGCCGCGAATAGCCATCTGGAAGCGCCGGCTTGTATGGCGGCGCTTCGAAATCTCAACTATAAGACTCAAAACCGAAAATCATGGAAATCAGCGCGAAGTTAGTGAAAGAACTCCGGGACCGCACCGGTGCGGGGATGATGGAATGCAAGAACGCCCTGAAGGAATCCGCCGGTAATCTTCCAGAAGCGGAAATCATTCTTAGAAAACGCGGAATCACGTCTGCCTCGAAGAAAGCCACACGCTCCACACGCCAGGGTACCATCGGGACCTACATTCATCCGGGTGCCCAACTCGGTGTTTTGGTGGAAGTGAATTGCGAGTCAGATTTCGTCGCTCGAACGGATCAATTTCAGAACTTGGTGAAAGAGCTTGCGATGCAGATCGCGGCGGCGGATCCACAGTTCATCCGCAAGGAAGACGTCACCCAGGACGCGATCGCTAAGGAAAAGGATATCCAGCGCGCGCGGGCTCTGCAGGAAGGCAAGCCCGAAAAGATGCTGGACAAAATCACCGAAGGCCGCATGCAGAAATTCTATGAAGAGATCTGCCTATACGAGCAGCCCTTTATCAAGGAAAACACGCAAACCGTGGCCGATCTGATCAAGACGAGCATCGCCAAGTTAGGCGAGAATATCTCGGTCTCCCGTTTCGTTCGTTTCAAGGTCGGCGATGCCGCAGTCATCGAAGAGACGCCCGAGACTTCCGCTCCCTCCGAATAGCGCAGACTCGCCCGGGGCATGCCAAAATATCAACGAATCGTTCTCAAAGTGAGCGGAGAGGTCCTGGCTGGCGGGGCCTCGTTTGGCATCGACCCGCAACGAGTGAAGGCCTTGGCCGAAGAAGTGGCCGAGGTCGCCAAGACCGGCGTGCAAATCGGCATGGTGGTGGGGGGCGGGAATTTCTTCCGGGGCGTGGCCGCAGCTGCTCGGAATATGGATCGGGTCTCAGCCGATCACATGGGCATGCTCGCAACTGTGATCAACGCGCTCGCTCTGCAAGATGCTCTCGAAAAAGCAGGCGTGCGCACTCGCGTGATGACCGCGATTGAAATGCATCAGGTGGCCGAGCCTTATATTCGCCGTCGCGCGATTCGGCATTTGGAGAAAGGTCGGATCGTGATCTTTGCGGCAGGAACGTCGAATCCGTACTTCTCGACAGATACGGCTGCGACGTTGCGGGCGTTGGAGATCAAGGCGGACGTGATTGCTAAGGCGACGCGGGTTGAGGGCGTTTACGACAAAGACCCTATGATCCACGCGGACGCGGTGCTGTATCCTCAAATCGCCTATTTGGAAGTGCTCGCGAAGGCATTGAAGGTGATGGATGCCTCGGCAGTGGCGATGTGCAGGGATAATCAGCTTCCGATTATTGTGTTCAACTTGAATACTTTCGGCAATATCATGCGCATGGCCATGGGCGAGCCGATCGGTACGGTCATCAACTGATACACTTTAAACCACGCCTGTGGTGCCCGCACCAAGTGCTGTAGTTCCGGCGCGGAGCCACGCTCCAGCAACGCCAGTCCCCGATGAGTAGTATGTTTTAAGGGGAAACACACCACCAATATGGTACCGGAGACGGTCACCCAGTTGTTAGCCGACTGGGGCGCAGGAGATCGGGAGGCCTTGCAACGCCTGATGCCCATCGTCTACGACGAGCTGCGAAAGTTAGCGAAGGCATATCTCCAGCGTCAGCCCCCCGGCAGCACCCTGCAAAGCACCGCTCTGGTGCATGAAGCCTACTTGCGCTTGGCTGGCAAGAAGGAAGTACAGTGGCATGACCGGGAACACTTCTTCGCGGTTTCAGCCCGCATCATGCGGTTCATCCTGGTGGATCACGCCCGTTCGCGCGGTAGCGCCAAGCGTGGTGGAGGCGCTTATACGCTAGCTCTTGACGAAGCTGTCTTGAATTCCGGGCAAGGCGACGTGGATTTGATCGCACTCGATGAGGCCCTCTCCCGGTTGGGCGCGCACGATCCTCGGCTGAGCCAAGTGGTGGAGCTGCGTTTCTTTGGAGGACTCTCCATTGAGGAAACCAGCAGGTTCTGAAGGTCGCTCCCGCGACGGTCAAGCGGGATTGGACTACTGCCAAAACCTGGATTTATCGAGAGATGACCCGGAGATCCGCCAATGCTACCTGACCACTGGCGCGAGGTCCGGGAGATCTTCGAGGCAGCGCTCGAATTAAAAGGCAAAGAGCGGACAAAGTTCCTAAACGGCGCCTTTGTGCAAAACGTGCCTCTGAGGCCGACCCCGTCCGCACCTGCTGCACCCATTGCACAACGCTCTGGGCTCTTCGGTGCAATGCCCGGAGGAATGACCGGCAATATGGGCGGAAGCCCGCCGCCGCAAGGCGACCCCGCCCCCTCCCGATCACCCTTTGGGATGCTTCGTCATGGTGGTGCTCCGGCGGCGTTCGCTCCGAATCCGGCGGTGGCCCAGCCCGAGACGGTGGGATTCATCGCCTGGGATTTCCGTGTGTTGAAGTAAATGCGCCGTTGATTGTGCCCCATATCGCTATTGTCGAGAATGCCCCATATGGGCAACTAAACCTACGGGTCAGAGACCTAGAATGGAGCGAACCTACTAAGCGAGTGACCGTGCCACACTCAGAGCCGACTCGTAATCCGGGTGGTCAGCCACTTCCTTCACATACTCCGCGTGCTGGATCGTATTCTCTTTATCGACAACGAAGATCGCACGGCTCTCGATTCGCAATTCTTTGATCAACGTGCCGTAATGCTGGCCA
>JANXQZ010000938.1 GCA_025353235.1 Bryobacterales bacterium | reverse complement strand
GGCCTCTTCCCTCGTTTTAACGGTAGGCGGATAAAGAGGAGATCGGCTTGGTTTCTAGCCAACACGCTCGCGGAGTCGCGGGTGCAGCCGATTTTAATGCAAGGAGATAGTCCATCGTGAACACAATTAAGCAGACTGAGAGCCGGCTAGAAAGCCGGCTGCAGGCAAGATTGCCTGCCCCACAAAGCAGCATAGCCGCAACCAAAAGGCGAAGAAATCAGGATGTTGTAGTACAAAGCAGCATAGCCGCTACCAAAAGGGGAAGAAATGAGAATGTTGTAGTACAACGAAATCATGTAATTTGTGGGGCAGCCAATCCTGGCTGCAGCCGCCTTTTCAGGCGGCTTCACGCTCTGCCTATCATGATCGCGACGATCCTTGCGCTGCCTGCGTTTGGCCGCGAAGAATACACGCGCAACTTCGACAAGACCATATCCGTTGCGAGCGGGCAACGTCTGCGAGTGATCCATCGAATGGGCGACATTGTGATTCGCACCCAGCCCAAGGGAGAACTTGTGGTGCATGCCGTGATTAGCGCGTCCGCATCCAGCGTCAGCGAGGCTAAACAATTCGCCGACCGCATCCGAATCGACGTGCAGCCATCGGGCTCCGCCATGCTCGTGGAAACGCTCTACCCGAAACAGGAAGAGGGGCAATCGTGGCTTCACAATATGTCCTATTCGGTACGATATGAGATTACGATGCCTGAGAACTCTCCGCTGGAAATTAGCAACAGCTTCGGAGCAGTGAGAGTGACTGGACTGAAGGCCAACGGGGAGATCACCACCTCCCACGGCAAGCTGGAGTTCCGCGACGGCCGCGGCACGCAGCGGCTCGAAGATGCTTTCGCAGCGGTGGAAGTAACGAGGAATGCCGGAGATCTGAGCGTATCGGATACCAACGGGTCCGTGACGATCGGGGATGTGTCGGGACAGGTCAGGGTGAAGGATAGGTTTGCCAAGGTGACAGTTGCCAGATCCGGCGGCACCACTGTCATGAGCGGAAACGGAGCCGTGGATTTATCGCAAATCGGAGGCGATGTGCATGTCACAACTTCTTTCGCGCCGGTGAGCGCCAACAGCGTGAAGGGAAACCTTTCCGTCAACAATCAAAATGGCGATGTGGATGCCGTTGGCGTAACGGGATTCGCCGACCTGTCGACCAGTTTTGCCAGCGTTCATTTTGAAGATATCGGCGGCGCGGTGACCATCAAAGGGCAGAATTCCAGGGTTCGCGGAAGCAAGGCGCTCGGGCCTGCTACCATTCAGAATTCGTTTGCTGCTGTGGAGGTTACGGATGTGCGCAAGGGCGTGAGAATCGTCTCCCAAAACAGCCCGGTCAAAGCTACAGATGTGGGGGAAGCCTCTGTGAAGACCAGCTTCGGGGGAGTAGTGCTCGCAGGCGTTGGCGGGGCCGTCGAAGTGGAGAATCAGAATGGCTCCATTGACGTGGCGATGACTCGGCAGCAAGACTGCCATCCGATTTCCATGAAAACCAGCTTCAGTTCTCTACGTCTGCGGCTTCCAGATAATCCCAGCTATGCTCTAGCGGCGAAAACCTCCTTCGGCAAGATTCATTCAGACTTTCCAATGATGGTTTCAGGAGCGCTCTCAACGGACGCGCTCAGCGGGAAAATCGGCGCGGGTGCGTGCTCGCTCAACTTGATCAACCAGAACGGCGGCATCGAAATTTTGAGCAGCGGGAGCAAGTGACCTGGGGTCCTTGCGGCGCGCGGCGGGTGTGCTGGCGGTGGCTGGCGCGTGGTTGTTCCTGTTCGACGCACTCTTATTTCGAACCGGGCTTTATCGAAGGATAGTTGAACCGCAATCCTACGCAGGCCAGGCCGATTTGGCCATTCGTCAGTGCCAATTGGCGAGCGGCAAGAACAGCGTCTTGGTGCTGGGAGATTCCCGGATCGCGGAAGGCTTCTCCGCTCCCATCGCCGGGGCGGAAACCGCAAACGGAGTTCACTTTATCAACGGCGCCGTGCCCGGATCCACCCCGCGCTGCTGGTATTACCTATTGCGGGAAATGGACCCGCAATCGTCTCGCTTCCGCTTGATCGTTCTGCCCGTGGACGATTACGATGACGAAGACGGCGCATGGGATTGGGCGGATCGCGACTTAGATCTGCGCATCGTCATCTTCTCCTTAAGACTGCAAGACGCGATGGATTTTCCACTTTCGTTCCACGACAGCAGTGCTCGCTTTGACGCCCTCCGCAGTACGCTGTTCAAGGGATTCGTGGCAAAAGAGGACCTCCAGGGGTTTTTGCTGCATCCGGTGCAGAGACTGCAGAAGACACGGCAATTCCATGACTCTGGAATCGACTGGTTGAACGGCTACGGCGGGAACCCTGGCAGCATGTGGGATTTGCCCCAGGTGAATCAGCGCAAGACTCTCCCGCAGACCGGCAACTACGCGCGCTACCGGAGCCTCTGGTTTGGGAAAATATTGGCGAAATATCGAGGCACAGCAACTCGCCTGCTGATCATCCGCGTTCCCCGTGGGCCGTTCCCAATCAACCATGCGCCGGGCCAGTTCAGCCATGCCGTTCGCGACCTCAATGCTCCCGAACTAACGCTAGCCGACGAAAATGCATTCTCTTCCCTGGAGCGCCCAGAGTATTTCTTCGACGATCTGCATCTGAATGCCACGGGAAGGCAGGCATTTTCAAAGCTCCTGGCACGGATCGTCTCCGGGTAACGCTTGCTATTCCATTCGCCAGCTTTCTTCTTCTTTTTCGCCGTCGTTCTCATTGCCTTCTATTCGTTGCCATTCCGCCTGGGCAAACTCGCTCTACTCGCCGCC
>JANXQZ010000862.1 GCA_025353235.1 Bryobacterales bacterium | reverse complement strand
CGGCCATTCAGCGGCGTGTCGGCAATCTCTTTTGTAGTAACGACGCGACCGATGGTTGACGATTCTGTTTGGACGCCTTGGGCTTCGGACACGACGTTGACCGTCTCCGTAGCCGCCCCGACGCTCATCAATGCGTCTACTGTCGACGCGATGTTGGCATCCAGCTTGTTGTTGGTCTTTTCGTACTTCTTAAAACCGGGCGCCTCGACAGCTACGGTGTAGGTGCCCGGCGGCAAATTCGAAACGCTGTAGTATCCGGATTCATTCGATGTAGCGCGGCGTTCAAGTCCGGTGGTTTCGTTCCTGACGGTCACGGTAGCGTTCGGCACGCTGGCGGATGACGCGTCGCGAATGGTACCGGCGATGGTTGCGGTATCTGATTGACCGAAAATACTGGTGATAAATAACAGTGCGGTTAACGCAATTAATGCATAACGGCACGAGCATACACGGCTCATTTGGTTCCCCTTTTCTGAATTTTCCAACCGATTGTCCAAGACTATACCAGTTTCACGACGAAAGTCCACCTCCGCCGCGAGGTAAACTGTGCAAGTTAACCTTAACGCTCATGGCAGCCGACAAATGACATCCGACTCTCTCGCACTCCTCGATTCGGCGGACCCCGCGCTCTTCGATATTCGCACCCATGTCCCCGGTCCGAAAGGCGCGCTGCCCATCACAGCCGAGATGCTTCTCAACCGTCCTTCCGGCGACCTATTCGGGCTCACGCAAGACGCGGGCATGGGATGGGATCCCAGCAAGTTAGGCGGACCCGAGATCCTGCTGCTCAGCACCCACGGAGGTATCCGGGCAGCCGACGGAACGCCGATCGCGCTCGGATATCATAGCGGCCACTGGGAAGTGGGACTTCTCATGCAAGCCGCCGCTGAGGAACTCAAGGCTGCCGGAGCTGTCCCGTTTGCAGGCTATTGCACCGATCCCTGCGATGGTCGAACACAAGGCACTACCGGGATGTTTGACAGCCTGCCCTTTCGCAACGATGCCGCGATTATCTTCCGTCGGCTGATCCGATCGCTTCCCACGCGCAGCGGCGTGATTGGCGTAGCCACTTGCGATAAGGGATTGCCCGCCATGATGATGGCTCTGGCTGGCTCGCCCGATCTGCCGTGTGTTCTGGTTCCTGGCGGGGTCACGCTGCTGCCCGAGGATGGCGAGGATGCAGGCCGCGTCCAGACCATCGGCGCGCGCTTCGCTCACAACCTGATCACGCTTGAGCACGCCGCCGAGATGGGCTGCCGCGCCTGCGCTTCTCCTGGCGGAGGCTGTCAATTTCTAGGCACTGCGGCTACTTCTCAAGTGGTCGGAGAAGCCCTAGGCATGTCGCTCACGCATTCGGCGCTGGCACCCTCGGGTCATCCTATTTGGCTGGATATGGCACGGCGCTCCGCGAAGGCTGTCCTGAACTTGCGGACTCGCGGGCTGCGCATGCGGGATATTCTCACTGAGGCGTCGCTCCGCAACGCAATGGTGGTGCATGCGGCCTTTGGCGGATCCACGAACCTGATCCTGCATTTGTCCGCTATCGCGCATGCCGCAGGTCTGAGGCGGCCAACCGCGAGCGATTGGGCAAAGATTAACCGCAAGGTGCCGCGTCTAGTGGATTGTCTTCCCAATGGTCCGCGCAATCACCCTACCGTGCAGGTTTTCTTGGCGGGAGCCGTTCCCGAGGTGATGCTGCATCTGCGGCG
>JANXQZ010000858.1 GCA_025353235.1 Bryobacterales bacterium | reverse complement strand
GGCCGCAGATTAACAATCTGCCCCACTACTATGCGCTCCGCCTGGTTGGAAGGTGAGCTGCGTAGTGGGGCAGCCAATCCCGGCTGCAGCCGGCTTTCAGCCGGCCCTGGACGCGCTACTCGCCGCGCACCAAGTCTTCCAAACTCTCTCTCTCCCTCACGATCCGCCACTCATCGCCGTGCACCAACACCTCCGCCGCTCGAGGCCGACTGTTATAGTTCGAAGCGGCCACAAACCCGTAAGCGCCTGCCGTACACACCGCCATGAAATCCCCCGGCAGCACGTCCGCCACTTCACGATCCCGTGCCAGAAAGTCGCCCGATTCGCACACCGGTCCAACAATGTCCGCCGTGATCGTCCCCCTGCCATCCAGCCGCAACGGAATAATCTCGTGGTGCGACTGATACAACGCTGGCCGGATCAGGTCGTTCATGCCCGCATCCACGATCACAAACTGCTTCTCGCCATTCACTTTCCGATAGAGCACTCGCGACAGCAGGACGCCAGCCTCGCCTACAATGGAACGTCCCGGTTCTATCATCAAATGCAGCCCGCGTCCGAAAATCTTCTCCCGCATTTGGGCAACAAAATCCGGAATCGAAGGCATCTTCTCGCCAGGTTGATATGCGACGCCGATCCCGCCTCCCAAGTCAAGACTCTTGATGGGCACGCCTATCGCCCGCAACCGCTCCACCAAGCTCACCATCTTGTCGAACGCCTGCATCAGCGGACCGGTGTTGAGCAACTGCGAGCCAATATGACAGCTCACTCCTTCCAGCAGCAGGTTCCCGAAGCTCCGGGCGCGCACATACATCCCTTCTGCTTCGCGAATGTCTACTCCGAACTTGTGCTCGCGCAAGCCAGTGGAAATATAGGGGTGAGTGGTGGCGTCCACGTCGGGATTTACCCGCAAGGAAACGCGAGCCTGCACTCCTCTCCGCGACGCCAGTGCATCGATCAGCGCCAGCTCCGGCTCCGATTCGCTGTTGAAACCATGAATGCCGCTTTCGAGCGCATACTCGATCTCATCAGCGGTCTTGCCCACGCCGGAGAACACTACCTTTCCAGGATCGCCTCCCGCCTTCAGAACGCGGAACAACTCCCCGCCCGACACGATGTCGAAACCTGACCCGGCCGTCACCAGCAACCGCAGCACGCCCAGGTTCGAGTTGGCCTTCACCGCATAACAAATCAGGTGCGGAAAATCCACGAGAGCCTCGTCGTAGGCATGGTACCGGTCCAAAATCGAAGCAGCGGAATACACGTAAACGGGCGTGCCCGCCCCCCGCGCGATATCTGCCAACGCGACTCCTTCACAGTAGAGCGCGTCTTGAATGTACTCAAAGTGCGGCTGCATCAGCGGACCTTCATCGCAATCAGCGTTTGATCGTCGAAGGCTGGCGCGCCGTTGGTGAACAAGTCGAGGTCGGCCAAGATAGCATCGGCGATCTCTTCCACGCCAAGCTCGCAAGCCTTCTTCAAAACGCGCTGCAGCCGCGTTCGTCCGTATTCGTCTTCTTTGGTATTCAACTGATCCGAAATACCGTCCGAGTACAGCAAGACCACGTCGCCGTGCGACAGATCGATCGTGACTTCTTCATATTCGCGATCGTCCAGAAGCCCAGCGGGAACTCCCTCCACCTTGGGCTTGATCACCTCGCCGCCGCGGCAGATCATCGGGGGAATCGCGCCCGCGTTCGCCATGGTCAGCTTGAGATCGCGGCTCTCCCACAGCAGCACGGTAAGAGTGACGTACTGAGCGTCCACTCTGCGTTCCAGCAAGACATCGTTCACCAGCTTCAGCATCTCGGCCGGACCGCGCTTGCGATGAGCGATGGTTCGCAGCAGTCCGCTCACCAGCGCTCCATACAGGGCCGCCGCCGCCCCTTTGCCGCTGACGTCTCCGAAAGCGAAGATGGCGTATTCAGGGCCATGGTGGAAGATATCGTAGATGTCTCCGCTAATCTCGCGAGCAGGCCTCAAGCGTATGGCGATGTCGAGTCCCTCGGTCTCGGGCGCTATGCGCGGCAGCAAGACGGATTGCAACTTGCGCGCGGCTTTGAGATCCTGATCCATCCGCTGCTCGCGCGACGTAAGCTCTTCGTACAGGCGCGCGTTCTCAACCGAGCTTGCGATCTGCGGCGCAAGCAAGCCGAGCAGCCGAGCATGATCCTCGGTGAAGTAGCCAATGCGCTCGCTCTCCAGGTCCATGACGCCGACCACGCGATCCTGAACCACTAGCGGCACCGCTATCTCCGATCGGATTTCCGGGTGAGAAGCGATGTATCGGGGATCGGTAAGCGTGTCGTCTACGCGGACTGCCTCGCGCGATGCAGCCGCAGCCCCCGTGATGCCTTTCCCAATGGGAATGTTGTCGAGCACCACCCGTTGGTCATACCGTTCACTGAAGCGATGCCGCAAAACGCGCTTCTCCGAATCGACCAGCAGAATGCTGAAGGCATCGAAGCTGATGAGCGCGTGAATGGTCTTAGCGATCTTCATCAGCAGCTCGTCGAGGGCGAGGATCGAGCTGAACTCCTGCGACAAATGGGCCAGTGTTCGCAGAGTTCGGTTCTGTCGCTCGACACGTTTGTAGAGCCGGGCGTTGTCGATCGAGACTGCCACGCGCGCGGCGATCAGCAGCAGCAGCGCCCGATCCTGCTCCTTGTACGCGTTCAGCCGCGTCGATTGCAGATCGATCACGCCGACCAGCTTGCCGCGCGCCACCATCGGCACGGCCAGTTCGGTTCGAACTGCGTCGATAGCTGGAAGATATCGCTGATCGTTGCGAACGTCGCCGACGAGCACCGGCTGCCGCGTAGAAGCCGCCGCTCCGGTGATGCCTTCATCCAGTTTGATGAGCAGGCTGCGCATCACCTCTTCCCGATGGCCGATCGCATAACGTATGCGCAGTCCTCGTTCGCGTTCGGTGTATAGCAGAATCGCGAACAGGTCGTAAGGAACCACGTCCTTTACCCGATTCGCGACGTTGGCAAGGATGCGATCCAGGTCTAGTGTTTCAGAGGTAGCGTCGGACACATCCAAGAGGAAATCGAGCAACTCCGCCCGCTCCTGGAAGCGGACGACGGATTTGCGTGTGGTCGCCATTAACAGTCGGTGGGCGTGTCCGGCGCTGCAGCCGAATTTACGATGCTGACGCTCGCGCTCGCACCAATGCGCGTAGCTCCAGCCTCGACCATTTTACGCAGATCCTCAATGGTGCGAATGCCGCCCGATGCCTTAACGCCAAGCTCGGGTCCCACGGTGGAGCGCATTAAAGCCACGTCGTGAACGGTGGCGCCGCCGGAACCGAAGCCGGTGGAAGTCTTGACGAAATCTGCACCGGCTTGCTTAGCCAGACGACATGCTTCAGTTTTCTGAACATCATTGAGCAGCGCCGTTTCGAGAGTCACCTTGACGATCGCGCCCGCTCGGTGAGCTTCTTCCACCACCCCACGAATATCCGAACCCACTGTCTCAAGATCGCCGTCGAGCAGCGCACCAATATTCTGAA
>JANXQZ010000212.1 GCA_025353235.1 Bryobacterales bacterium | reverse complement strand
GCGGTCAACGTAGGAATCAGATGGTAAGACTGAAAGACGAACCCAATTTTCCGGCCTCGCAAAACAGCCAGCTTGTCTTCGTCCAGCCCCGTGATATCTTGGCCATCCAGCAAAATCCGGC
The DNA here is from genome assembly GCA_025353235.1 of Bryobacterales bacterium. Taxonomy (GTDB): domain Bacteria; phylum Acidobacteriota; class Terriglobia; order Bryobacterales; family Bryobacteraceae; genus JANXQZ01. Next base: position 1,003 of record JANXQZ010000212.1, on the reverse strand, counting down.
CGGTGGTCGGTTCATCCAGGCCCGCCAGCAAGCCGAGCAGGGTGCTTTTCCCGCTGCCCGATTGCCCCATAATCGCAACAAACTCTCCGCGCGGAACGTCGAAATCAATGCCTTTCAGAATATCCACGCGATGGGTTGCGGTAGCGATACTCTTGGTGAGACCGGTGACTTGGATCATCGGCAGGGCGGAAGGAGTTGCGTGCAAAGAATTATTATCTCATCCGTGTGGGTTTTGGCGATCACCTTGGCCGGATGCAGCGCGCCGAAGCAAGAATTTCAAAACGAACCCAAATCGCAGCCTGTCACTGTCGAAAAGGTCGATCCCCGCCCAGTCGTGGTGGCCTTCGGCGACAGCCTTACCGCAGGGTTCGGCGTGGAGCCTGGGTTGAGCTACCCGGACTTCCTTCAGAAAGAGATCGACCAGCACAGGCTGAATTGGCGCGTTGTCAACGCAGGCGTGAGCGGAGACACCACCACGGACGGGGCAAATCGGATCGCGGAAGCGCTCGCAGCCAAGCCGAAAATCGTGATCGTGGAGTTTGGCGGCAACGACGGACTGAGAGGGTTGCCGCTCGAGACCACCCGCGCCAACCTGGATCAAATCGTAGCCGACCTTCAGAAAGTGGGTGTGCAGGTGGTGATCGCCGGGATGACTCTGCCGCCCAACTACGGACCCGAATACATTCACCCCTTCGAACAGATCTATGTTGAGCTCGCCAAAAAATACAAGGTTCCCCGCATTCGTTTTCTATTGGAAGGCGTCGGTGGGAACCCAGCTCTGATGCAGCGGGATGGGCTGCATGCCACTGCCGAGGGAAACGCGATCGTGGCGGAAAACGTGTTCAAGACGCTCGCCCCGCTGCTCCGATAAGGCCTATACTGAGGACTGAAAGCGGAGGTCACCGACCATGCTGGTTTTCATTTCTCACTCCCGGCAGAACAGTAGCGCAGCGCTGAAATTATGCGGGAAGCTGCAGGGACTCGGAGTACAGAGATTCGGGAT
>JANXQZ010000856.1 GCA_025353235.1 Bryobacterales bacterium | reverse complement strand
CTTCCCCATGGCTCCATCATTCCGTCTGAACCATGGACCACTACGATCGCTTTCCCGGTCCCCGGCCCTGCCGGACTGTACAGTTGGCCATGAATAAGTTTTCCGTGACTGTCGAAACTGATTGGTGTCATTGCGCTTCTCTCTCGACCAACTATGGCGAGAATACAGCCTTTAACCTCTGGCAGGGCAGTATAATACCGTATCAAGCTTTGTGCTTTCTTACCCATGGGTCCTGAGCCGAGAACACCAGCGGCGACGCCGCATACGGTGCGGCAACAGCTTGCACGCATCCTCGTAGACCCTCTGTTCCGGCAATCCCAACGCCTTAGCGTGTTGTTGCGTTTCCTGGTCGAAGCAACTCTCGCGGGGCGCGAGTCCGAGTTAAAGGAATTCGTGATCGGGGCGGAGGCGTTTCAACGGGGACCCGATTTCGATCCACAAATCGATAACATCGTTCGCGTAACCGCTTCGCGACTGCGAAGCAGGCTGGCCGAATACTATCTGGGCAGCGGCTCGGGAGATCCCGTTGTGATTGCGTTGGCTAGAGGAGGTTATGTCCCTACCTTCTCCGCCGCAGGATCACGCCCGAAGATGCCAAGCGCTGATCGAGCTTCTCGTTCCTTAACCGGTACGGCAGTCGGGCGCGGGCCGGAGCTCAGCCTCATGTTGGACTCGTTCGCGGCTGCTTCAAACGGGTCCAACCAGATAATCGCGATCACTGGCGAAGCCGGTATTGGCAAAACGACTCTCACGGACAAATTTCTTTCTGAGCTCGAGCGCGGCGGAATCTCGCCATGGGTGCTACGCGGCCGGTGTTCGGAACGGCTATCCGAAACGGAACCATTTCTACCAGTTGTTGAATGCCTCGAAGATGTGATGCAAGGCAGCAGCGGAACTGAAGCACGCAGGTTGATGGAGGTGGCCGCGCCGTCTTGGCTCTCTCGTCTAGAGCCCAGAGGGGTCTCCTCAGGACGTGAGCATTTACCAGAACACTTTCGCCGCGAATTCGTCCGGTTTCTGAGGGCGCTTTCCGAAACCCGGCCGGTTGTGCTTTTCTGGGACGACCTCCATTGGGTCGACGCGTCTACGGTCGATCTTTTGGGTTATGTCAGCTCGCACTTGAGAAATCTCCGGATATTGCTTTTGACAGCCTACCGTCCATCCGCAGTCCTGTCGGCACATTCCTTCATCTCTCTAAAGCTGTCCTTGGAAAGACGGGGCGAGTGCCGTGAAATATCGCTCGGCTCGCTGCTGGCCACAGAAGTGGAGGCTTATGTCCACCACCTCTTTCCGGAGAATCGGTTTCCTTCGGAGTTTGCCTCCGTGGTTTATGAGCGCACCGAAGGTCACCCTTTGTTTATGTGCGACATGCTGAGATTCCTGTTGGATCGCGAGATCATCACAAAGCGCGGCGAAAGCTGGGAAGTGAAATGCGAATCGTCCAGGATTCGCAGCCTGATTCCTTCCGGCACGCAGAACATGATTCGTCTCGAGATGAATCAGCTGAACGAAACCGATCGAAGAATCCTGGAATGCGCAGCTGTACAGGGGGTGACGTTTAATTCCGCAGTGGTGAGCAAGGTTCTCGCGATCGATGTGGTGGATACAGAGGAGCGGCTCGGGCGGCTTGCGCTAACCCATCGCTTTGTACAATCGTCCAGTGAATCCGACATCCCGGGCCGGCCTTTATTGGTTCGCTTCCGATTCATGCACGTGCTGTACCAGAATACGCTATATGCGGAGATTGCCCCAAGTCGCCGAGTTGCTCTGAGCCTTGCGATTGCCGCAGCGCTGATCGACTCTGGCGGTGGAGCGGCATCTGGTGCGGCCGCGGAACTCGCGATGGGTTAGCGCAAGCCGCCCGAGCCGCTCCTCTGTATCCACCACATCGATCGCGAGAACCTTGCTCACCACTGCGGAATTAAACGTCACCCCCTGTACAGCTGCGCATTCCAGGATTCTTCG
>JANXQZ010000854.1 GCA_025353235.1 Bryobacterales bacterium | reverse complement strand
AGCCAACTGAGCTATCGTGCCGTGGAGCATATGGAGACCGTCCAGTTCTGCGGCCAGAGTTGCCATGTGATGAAGCCTGAATTTACAGCCCACAAGCTGCCTCCGCATGAGGCAGTAGCGTGCGCGTCCTGCCATATCGCGCCCGGCGCTACCGGCTGGGTAAAAGCGAAAATGGGCGGACTCCGACAGCTGCTGGCGGTGACGTTCAACAACTACCCGCGTCCCATCGAGTCGGCCATGGAGAGCAACCGATTGGTCTCATCGGCGGAGACCTGTGAGCAGTGCCACGCGCGCGAGAAGTCCATTGGACCGCGCCTTCGCGTCATCGGGAAATTCAAGGATGACGAAGCGAATACCCGCACCAGCACCGTTCTGATGATGCTTGTGGGCGGCGGAACATTCGGCGGCATCCATGGCTCGCACATGGGGCCTGGGGTTCACATCCGCTACGCGGCCGCTGACAAGAAGCGCCAGACCATCCCTTGGGTGGAGTATCGAAACACTGGGAACGGTGCAACGCGAACCTATCTCGCAGCAGACGCCAAACCAGACTCAATCCGCTCCCTGCCAACTTTCGAGATGCAGTGCGTCGATTGCCACAACCGCGCGGCTCATTCGTTCCAAATGCCTGATCGAGCGGTGGATGAGGCAATGGCTCGCAGTGAGATTCGAGTGGGGTTGCCGTTCGTCAAAGAGAAGGCGGTGGAACTCCTGAAGGCAAGCTATTCCAATGACGAGGAAGCCGCGCAAAAAATCCCGGCTGGTTTGTCCGCCTACTATCAGGGGAAGTATCCGGCTACGGATATTCAAGCCGCTGGCAAGGCGGTGCTGGCTATCTACCAGGGCAACGTCTTCCCCGATCTGAAGGTGACATGGGGGACCTACCCCAACAATCTCGGCCACACCGACAATCCGGGCTGCTTCCGCTGCCACGACGACAGCCACGCTACGTCCGACAAGAAGACCATCACGCAGGATTGCAGCACCTGTCACCAGTCGCTGGCAGTCGACGAAACCTCGCCCGAGATCCTGAAAACCCTTGGTGTAGCCGATCAATTGTCAGCGTTCGAAAAGAAGTAAAATGCTCATACATAGGAGAACGGAAATGCGAACCATACTCATGACATTTACTCTCGCCAGCTTGGTAGCGACTGCGGGATTAGCCGCCGACATAAAGGCTGGCCAGGCCATCTACGATAAATCGTGCAAGTCCTGTCACGGGGCGGATGGAACACCCAATGCAGCCGTGGCGAAGATGAAGAAGGTCGAAATGAGGGACCTGAAATCGGCCGAAGTCCAGGCTATGAGCAACGACGACCTGAAAAAAGTGATCACTGAAGGCATGGGTAAGATGACGCCCGCCAAGACGATCACCGGGGCCTCGCTCGACAACCTTGTCGCCTACGTTCACAGTTTCAAAAAGTAAAATTGCGCTGAGGTCCCTGCACAAGGAGACTTACATTGCTGTCCTGGCTGCGGTTGGCGTGGCTTGTTACCTCATCGCGAGGTATTTGCTGCAGGCTCCGCTGAGAGAGTGTCAATGGCCTCTTATCGCGGTTCTGGTTATCGGCGGCGGACCGCTAATCTTCGATCTTCTCCGTAAGATAGCGGTCGCTGAATTTGGCTCGGATCTTCTGGCGGGAATCTCCATCCTGACCTCGGCGATACTGGGCGAATACTTGGCTGGGTCCATCGTGGTGCTCATGCTCTCGGGCGGCGCGGCGCTCGAACAGTACGCAACCCGCAGGGCGTCGGCGGTATTAGGAGCCCTGGCCAAGCGGATGCCCAGCGTGGCCCATCGACGCACGGCATCTCAACTTGAGGAGATAGCGCTCGCCGCCGTTCACGTAGGCGATCTGCTGGCGGTCTTCCCGCATGAAATCTGTCCGGTCGACGGCACGGTTTTTGAAGGGCGCGGCACCATGGACGAGTCGTACTTGACCGGCGAGCCGTATCAGATCTCAAAGGTGGCGGGCGCGGAAGTATTGTCGGGTGCCGTTAACGGCGAGACTGCGCTGACGATCAAAGTAGACAGGCTGCCGGTGGATTCGCGCTACGCCAAAATCACGCGCGTCATGCAGGAGGCGGAAACAAACCGCCCGCAATTCCGCCGAATAGCCGACCGCCTGGGAGCTTGGTATACAGTGCTCGCGCTGGCAATTGCCGCACTCGGCTGGATCGTCGGACGAGATCCTACGCGCTTCCTAGCGGTGCTGGTGATTGCCACGCCGTGCCCCTTGTTGCTGGCCATTCCAGTCGCGATCATTGGGGCGATCTCGGTGGCGGCCAGCCGTGCCATCATCATCAAAAACCCAGCCATGCTGGAACGCATCGATTCCTGCAGGACGGTGATCTTCGACAAAACGGGAACACTCACATACGGCAGGCCGATTCTCACCGAGACTCTTTGCGCGCCGGGCATCGGTCGCGACCAGGCACTCCAGCTGGCCGCGAGTTTGGAACAATATTCAAAACATCCGCTGGCAGCCTCGATCCGCGAAGCCGCGCAGCAAAGCAAAATCGACATCGCCGCCGTGTCCGAGATCAGCGAAAAGCCGGGCGCAGGTTTGAGCGGTAGAGTTGGCGGGGCAATCGTTCAGATCACGGGCCGGAAGAAAGTTCCCGGCGCCGAGCTTGCCAAGCTGCCGCCAGTGGCTCCAGGCATGGAATGCATTCTGCTGCTGAATGGAGAGTACGGCGCGACGTTTCGTTTCCGCGATGCTCCGCGCCAGGAGAGCCGCTCCTTCATCAGCCACCTGGGGCCAAAGCATAAGGTGAGTCGAGTGATTTTGCTGTCGGGCGACCGCGAAGCCGAAGTACGCTATCTGGCGGGGCAGGTTGGCATCACCGAGGCGCTATTTGGCAAGAGCCCGGAAGAGAAAGTCGCCATCGTCAGGGAGGAGGCAAAGCTCGCGCCGACGCTGTTCGTAGGGGATGGCATTAACGACGCGCCCGCCATGCAAGCAGCCACTGTTGGGATCGCTTTTGGTCAAAACAGCGACGTTACCGCCGAGGCCGCCGATGCCGTCGTACTGGACGCTTCACTCGGCAAGGTGGACGAGTTGATTCATATAGGTCGCCGCATGCGGAAAATCGCTCTTCAAAGCGCAGTAGGCGGCATGGGGTTGAGTATGGTTGGCATGTTGGTCGCTGCGGCGGGATACTTGCCCCCGGTTGCGGGCGCGGTGGCTCAAGAATTGATCGATATCGCAGCGGTGTTGAATGCGGTTCGCGTAGCCCTGCCGAGCCGCGATCTACGCGACTGACCGCAATCCGCCTCGCAGCATTTAACCGTCGTATTGCAACATTGCTGCTTTGTGGGGCAGCCAATCCTGGCTGCAGCCGGCTTGCCAGCCGGCTACGACCGGCTGAAAGCCGGTTGCAGGCAAGATTGCCTGCCCCACAAGTGCATCAGGTATTCAGCGGAAGTGTGGCTTTCGTCACCCCTTCCTGAATCGAATACCGCAAATCGAATCCCAGCCGTTGAAAAACGCTCTTCATCGCCGCATTCTCTGGCAGGAGATCGGCCACCACTCGATTGCACTTCTCGGCGCGCGCAATCTCCACCAGCCGGCGCACCAACTCCGTGCCGAGACCCCGCTTCTGAAAACCGTCGCTCACTAACACCGCGACCTCCGCCTCATTCTCACCACGAAGCTTAACCAGACGCCCGACGCCGA
>JANXQZ010000838.1 GCA_025353235.1 Bryobacterales bacterium | reverse complement strand
AATCAGCTAAAAGCAAGCGTTGCTGTTTTCAGTTCAACGCACTCTTCAAGCACCACCCGCCAACACCATGCAGGGAACGGGTACACTAAAAATAATGTCAACTCGGCTACTCGCCCTGGCTTTGTTCGTGCCAACCGTCTACGCGCAAGGTCCCACGTACGCGAAAGAAGTGTCTCGCATCATGCAGGCGAAGTGCCAGCTGTGCCATCGAGACGGCGACATCGCGCCGTTCGCGCTCAACAATTATGACGACGCGGCAACCTGGGCACCGGACATTCAGCGCGTCCTGACCGAGGGCACCATGCCTCCGTGGAAACCGGTCGCGGGCTACGGCGAGTTTCGCGATGCTTATTCTTTGACCGACGATGAAAAGCAAACCATCTTAACCTGGATCGCCAACGGGACGGATCCGGGCGACCCGAATGACATGCCTGACGTTTTGCCGGACAAGGGCCCCTGGCCGCTTGGTGCTCCCGACTTAGTTTTGCAAGCGCCGCAAGCATTCACTCCGCCGCGCGGCAAGGATGTGTATCGCTGCTTCGTGCTGCCAGACACCGGGTTTGCCGCGACTACGTATCTGCGGGCGATCGACGTGCTTCCGGGCAACCGGCAGATCGTGCATCATGTGCTCGTCTATCAGGACACTACGGGAACAGCCGCTAAGCTGGATGGCCAAGACGGCGATCCGGGCTATAGCTGCTTCGGTGGACCGGGCATTCCGGTCGACTATTCCAACATCTTCGGCGCGCTCGATTCTCTGGGCGGCATGGCTGGATGGGCACCAGGGCAGCGCACGCATTTCCTGCCGGATGGCGTGGGCATTCAGATCAAACAGGGCGCTCGCATTGTGATTCAGGTCCACTACTATCCCATTGGCCGAACTGGTCCCGATCAGACTCAGATCGGCTTGTACCTAGCGCAGACCCAGACAAAGAAAAGACTGTATCAGATCCCAGTAGTCAACATGGGTTTCAAGTTGCAGCCCGAGACCATTCAGGAAGTCACCGCCGTATTTCCTCCCTTCCCCCTGCCGCTCGGTGCGAAGGCAATCACAATCTATCCGCACATGCACCTGCTCGGGACAAAGATCAAGGTGGACCTCACAGACAAGAATGACAATCTGATCGCGCCCATGATTTACGAGAAGAACTGGGAGTTCAACTGGCAAGGCGCTTACACCTACGCGGAACCGATCACGATCCCCACGTATTCGAAGGTCAAGGTGACCTGCACGTTCGATAACACGAGCAACAATCCCAAGAATCCCAACAATCCGACGGTCACGGTTGGCTGGGGCGAACGCACTACCGACGAGATGTGCCTGGCGTTCGTTGGTGTGACGTTGGATGTGGATCCGTTCACCGTGCTGAACCAAATCAAACCGGTACGATAGAAAGGTGTTAACAGCGGTCAAGGCCCTCGGGCCCAAGAATCCGCCTTTGATTGGGCACTTGGCTGCATTTCGCCGAAACCCGATCCGGTTTCTCGTTGGCTTGCAGCGGGATTATGGAGACTTGGTCCACTTCAAACTAGGCCCTCTGCACGCTTATTTCTTCAACGATCCCGAGTTCGTGAAAGATATCCTGGTAACCCGGCAAGGCAACTTTACTAAGAGCCGGATGCTGCAACGGGCTCGAATCCTGCTTGGCGAAGGCTTGCTTACCAGCGAAGGCCCGTTTCACCTAAGGCAGCGTCGCTTGGCGCAGCCCGCCTTTCATCGCGACCGGCTGGTTGGATATGCGGCCACCATGGGCGAGTACGCTGTCCGCATGCGGGGCCGATGGCGCGATGGCGCAACGCTGGATGTGTCGGACGAGATGATGCGCCTGACGCTGGGCGTGGTCGGCAAGACGCTGTTCAGCGCCGACGTGGAGTCCGAGGCGAAGGAGATTGGCGAGTCGCTCACCAGCATCCTCAAAATGTTCGACCTGCTGATGCTGCCCTTCTCCGAGTATTTCGAGAGGCTCCCTTTGCCCGCGATCAAACGCTTCGAGAAGGCTCGCGATACGCTGGACCGGATTATCTACGGAATGATCGTCGAGCGGAGGGCGAGCGGCAAGGATCACGGCGATCTGCTGTCGATGCTGCTGATGGCGCAGGACGAGGAAGCCGACGGGTCGGGCATGACGGACAAGCAGGTGAGAGACGAGGCTTTGACGCTCTTCCTGGCCGGCCATGAAACGACAGCTAATGCCCTTACCTGGACTTGGTACTTGCTCTCGCAAAATCCAGAATGCGAGGCGCGCATGCACGCCGAGATCGACCGCGTTCTGGAGGACCGGACGCCTGGATTCGACGATTTTCCGAATCTGCCCTATACCGAGATGGTCTTCGCCGAAGCCATGCGGCTGTATCCTCCGGCTTGGGGAATCGGGCGGGCGGCTATTGACGGATTCGAAATCGGCGGGGTCGAAGTCCCGGCCAAGGCGCTCTGCATTACGAGTCCGTATGTGATGCATCGCAGTCCGCTGTATTTTCCGAACCCGGAGCAATTCGATCCGGATCGCTGGCTGCCAGAAGCGCGCCAGGCCCGTCCGAAGTTCTCTTATTTCCCGTTTGGGGGCGGATCCCGCATCTGCATCGGCGAGCGATTCGCTTGGTTGGAAGGCGTGCTGATGCTGGCGGGACTCGCTCGCAAGTGGAAGCTGCGCCTAGAGCCCGGACATCCCGTCGAGATTCTGCCCCTCATCACCTTGCGCACGAAATATGGCATGAAGATGCGGGTGGAGGCGCGGTGAGTCGGCAGGCATCTCTCAAGCGATCCCGACTGTTTCTCATCGACACCTACGGATTCATTTTTCGCGCGTACCATGCGCGGGCCCGCAGCGGCGCTCCGACCATGCGCACGACTACCGGACTCCCGACTGAGGCCGTATTTATTTTTCACAATATGCTGCGCAAGCTGCGGGCTGCCTATAAGCCCGAGTACCTCGCCGCAGTGTGGGAGAGCGGACGAAGTTTCCGCGAAGAGACTCTCTATAAGGACTACAAGGCGAATCGGGCCGAGATGCCGCCCGATCTCGGGCAACAGATCACTTACATTCGGCGGCTGCTGGAAGCCATGCGTGTTCAGATTTTGGAATTCGAGGGTTTTGAAGCCGACGATGTAATAGGGACCATCGCGAAGCGGGCGTCGGAAGAAGTGGACGTCGTAATCGTTTCGAGCGACAAGGACATGCTTCAGCTTGTGGATGATCGGATCCACATGTACAACCCGGTGAAGGAGGACATGTGGTACGACGTCGCTGAAACCGAGAAGTTTATGGGAGTGAAGCCGAGCCAAGTGGCGGATCTGTTTGCTCTCAAGGGTGATGCGATCGACAACATTCCGGGTGCGCCTGGCATTGGCGATAAGGGCGCGAAGGATTTGATCCTGCGCTTTGGCTCCCTGGAAGGCGTTCTGGAACACGCGGGCGAGGTGGAGCGCAAAACGTATCGTGAAAGCCTCCTGAACAATCGCGAGCAAATTTTGTTGAGCAAGAAACTGGCGACTATCGATACCACTGTGCCCATCGAATGGACGCTGGATTGTTGTTCCACCCGGGAGCCCGAGGTTGCTGAGCTAAAACCACTCTATAAGGAACTGGAATTTTTCAGCCATTTGAAGGAACTGGGTCCAACGGAAGATAGTCACGTTCGCGATTACAGGACCTTGACTACGCCCGAAGAAATTGCCGCGTATCTGGCCGACTTGCCACCGGGAGCGCCTGTTTCCATTGCCGTAATCACCGCGGATGCCGACAAGTTGCCGCTCACGATGCTCGGTATCACCGCTAAGGCCGGTGAAGCCCGAGCGCTCTCCACGGAATATATACATCTCCTCAAGCCTCTTTTGGAAGATGAGAAGCGTCCTAAGATCGCTCACGACGTGAAGGCCGTGCTCTTGACGCTCTCGAAGCTGGGCGTGGAAGCTCGTGGCTTCGACCACGACGTAATGCTGTACGCTTTCCTGCTGCAATCCGATCCGGCTGGCTGCTCGCCGGAAATACTGGCGGAGAAGTACCTCGATCGCAAGCTCAGCTCGGCCGCTGAGCAGCAGGCCGACTGCTCTCTCACTCTCTTCGAGCGTATGCTCCCGGACATTGAGGCGCAAGGTCATCGGGAGCTGTATCAAACGATCGATCTGCCGTTAACTACTGTGCTGTCGCGCATGGAGCGACACGGCATCCGAATCGCCCCCGAGCAGTTGAAGCTTCTGTCCGGGCGCATGGATTCCGAACTGCAGCGGCTTTCCTCGGAGATCTATGAACTTGCTGGCAAGCCTTTCAACATCAACTCGCCCCAACAGCTAGGCAAGGTTCTGTTTGAGGATCTCAGCCTGCCGACGCCCGTTAAATATGGGAAGGGCAAGGTAATCTCCACAGCGGCTGACGTACTCGAGACGCTGGCCGTGGATCACGCGATCGCTCGCAAGGTGTTGGACTATCGCCAGCTCTCAAAGCTGAAAGGGACGTACGTCGACGCGTTGCCTCTGTTGATCGACCCGGCCACCGGCCGCCTGCACACCACTTTCAACCAGACCGGCGCGGCGACTGGTCGGCTTTCGTCATCGAACCCCAATCTTCAGAACATTCCGATTCGCACGGAGTTAGGCCGCGAGATTCGCGCCGCCTTCGTTCCGCGCGATGGCTGGCGGATTGTTGTAGCCGATTACTCGCAGATCGAGCTGCGCCTGTTGGCCCACATGTCGCACGATCCGGTGCTGGTGAAGGCTTTCCGCAATGGCGAGGACATCCATACGCGTACTGCGTCCGAGGTGTTTCGCACCCCGCCGCTTATGGTGACGCCCGACATGCGCCGCGCCGCGAAGGCCGTCAATTTTGGAATTGTGTATGGGCAGACGCCATTCGGGCTGGCGGCATCCATCAACATCGACCGAAAAGAGGCAGAGCTGTATATCCGCGCCTACTTCGAACTGTACGCGGGCGTAAAGGAATGGATCGCAAGAACGATTGACGAGGTGCGCCAAAGCGGGGTCGCGCTCACGCTGCACGGTAGGCGTCGGCCGATTCCCGATATGCACAGCCGCAATCCGAACGCCCGGTCCTTCGCGGAACGAATCGCCGTGAACACTCCGCTCCAGGGAACTGCTGCCGATCTAATTAAGCTGGCCATGATTCGGATTGACCGGGAGCTAACGTCCCGCGGATTAGAGACTCGCATGCTGCTGCAGGTTCACGATGAACTGCTGTTTGAGTCCCCGCCAGGGGAAGCCGAAGCTGTCGCGGAGATGGTGAAGCGCGAAATGGAAGGTGTGAGTAAGCTAGATGTCCCGCTTGTGGTGGACGTTGGAATTGGAGAAAATTGGCGGGACGCGAAATGAAAATAACCATAGCGATTGCCATTGTGTGCGCTGCGTGGATGGCGGGCTGCTCGTCCGCGCCAAAGGCTCCTGAAGTAGCCAAGGAGATGAAAAAGACTGAACCAGCCCCCGCTCAGTTCAACGTAAAATTCGAAACTACCAAGGGCGATTTCATCATCCAAGTCCACAAAGGCTGGGCTCCTCTCGGGGTCGACCGATTCTATGAATTGGTGCAAGATAAGTTTTTCGATGATGCTCGTTTCTTCCGTGTCGTCAAGAGCTTCATCGTTCAGTTTGGAATCAACGGCGATCCGAAATTGGCTGAACTCTGGCGACAGTTGAAGATCGCCGACGATCCGGTTCGGGAGAGCAATCGGCGCGGCACCATCACATATGCTACGGCTGGCCCGGGCACTCGGACGACGCAGGTGTTTATCAATCTAGCGGACAACGCCATGCTCGACCGTCAAGGGTTTGCCGCATTCGGCAAGGTGACGGAAGGCATGAGCGTTGTCGAGCATTTGTATAACGGGTATGGCGAGGAGCCTGATCAGTCGAGGATCGAAATGCTCGGGAATGAATATTTGAAGGCGCATTTTGAAAAACTGGATTACATCAAGAGTGTACGTGTAATGAAGTAAGCCGGCTGCAGCCAGGATTGGCTGCCCCACAATCAGTTGAAGTGAGTTAGTGGCAAAGGAATGCCGTCCAGGCTCGGACACCGGCTTCGTTATGAAATTTCAGCGCTTCAAATCCGTCGCGTGCGGCATGATCGTCCTGAAGCAGCCGACGTCCAACCCGTGCGATATCGAGAACATCGTCGCACTCTGCCTTCCAATGTTCGGGTGCCCAATCGATCGCTTCCGATACCACCGAAGGCACGCCTTCCGCAATTCCGTCAGCCGTCACCATATTGAATGACTCGGTGTAGCTGGGCTGCAACAGGAGATGCATGTGGGCGACGCACTGCCGGAATTTAGGCCACGATTTCCAGCCGTTCTCAACCAATGTAACGCCTGGCAGGCCGTCGAGCATCGCGTGCGCCGAACGCAGGATGGTGTCACCGCCGCCCTCGGTCCTACCCGCCGATAGCCATAGCTCCAAATCCGATTTCATCGATCTGGCGATTTCGAGGGCGGCACCGGCAGCGCTCATGAAGTTCTTCAGAGGACGCGTTGCGCCGAAGGCCCCGATCCGCAGCGTGCCTCCTCGATAAAGAGGCCTGCTCGGGAGCATGTCGTTTTCCATGTAGTAAAGATTAGGCAAGAAAGTGCAAGGCGCTCCATAAGCACTGGTTACCCACTTGCAAAACTTTGCGCTATTCCCAGCGAGGTGAAAGTTGAAAGTGCCAGCTTCAATTTCCATTGCTTCCCGCACCAGTCGGACGCCCTGGGCATCTGCCTGGAGGAACCCAACATTGGAATGGCAGTTGACAGCGAAGCGGGTCTCGGGGTGAGCTCCGACCAGAGCTTGTATCTCAATCGAAGGGATCCAAGGGGCCGAGATTACGACGTGGCTGGCGGGTTCCCGTTGCAGGCGCTCCCGCAGATCGCGTGAGTGGAGAATGGGCCAGACTTCAGTTTGGACCCCCATTCGCCTGAGTGTCTTGACCGTATTGATTGCTGAGACGCCGAGCCCGATGTGGCTGATGTTTTTGTGCGCGGCAAAGTTCTTGTAAGCGAGGATGAGTTTTTGCATTAGTTAGGTTGTAGGCTGAGCGACGGTGATTTCTTCGCCATCTGCAACGAGCCTAGTCCCTAACCGAGAGAGATGAACTTCGCCTTTTAGGTAAGCTCCTGAAAAGGCTAGAGATGATTTTTTAAGATTGCTGCCACCTCAAGTTCGCCCCGAACTATTTGTCGGCGGCAGAAAGCGTTCGTCGATCTCTACTTGATAACCGCTCGCAAGTCGATTGGTCTCGTTCGCCATTCCGACCACCGCCATCAATTCGGCAAACATCTCCCCGGTCATACCTGCCTTCCTCGCGCCTGCCGTATGCGAAGCGATACAGTAGCCGCATTGGTTTGAAGCGCTGATCGCGACATAGATCATCTCCTTGGTTACGGCATCCAGTGCGCCTGGAGCCATGATCTGCTTAACGCTTTCCCAGGTGCGGCGCAGGGTGGCGGGATCGTGCGCGATCGCTTTCCAAAAATTGTTAATCCAGTCCGTTTGGCGAGTGGCCATAATATCGTCGTAAACTGCCCGAACTTCCGGGCCTGCGTCTTGGTATTCAAGGAGTCCGAAGGTAGCCATGTCTGTGGTATTGTGATGATCCTATGAAGCTCATTTTACTCAGTACGACTCTTCTGGCAATGGCCGTTCCAGCGCCCAAATTGGAGAATGACCGTGTGAAGGTGACTGAACTGGTTTACCGACCGGGCGTCCCGCGCGAGCGTTCCATCCGAGCAACTGATCAAGTGATCGTTTTTCTGGATGATTGCAAGTATCAGCGCATCGATTCCTCAACTCAGGAGAAAACGGTCCGCGAACGCAAATCGGGAGAAGTGATTTGGCATAAGAAGGGCGAGGATGCGCCTGTGCTCATCAATCTAGGATCGAAGGCGTACAGGACCCTTGTAATCGAGTTGACGAAGTGACTACTTGCTAAAGAGCGAGTGGAGGAATTCGCGGATGCGCAAGCGCTTCTTGTGGCATTCAGGATCAGGAGAAAAGCCTATGATCTTGCTATTCTTCTCTACCCAAAGTGGCACTTGTTCGGTTCCCTTAAAATCTACCGGAACCACCACGCCGGTGCCGCATGTGTCGCCTCCGCCCGCCTTGGCCGAAGCTGCGTTGGCGTGCGGACTCTTGGGCCCCCAGTCATCCATGAATCGAGTGAAGGAGTAATCGCGGCAGGGGGTAGTTTCCGTGCAGCCCCACATGCGGTAGGCATCCTGATAATCCTGGGCCTTCAGGTGATCGAGGAAGAGATTTACCCGCGCTTCTTCCGAACGGTTTTGAAACAGAGACCAAAGAATGAGGCCCGCTAAGGCCGCGATCGCCACAACGGAAACGATCCACTTGATCGACCGGATGCGCTTAGCCCGGTGTTGCTCCGCCTCGCCGTAGGTTTCCAGGTAGCTGGCCATGAGACCGTTCGAACGATTTACTTTACAGGAAAAGCTTTGTCGTAAGCCGTCACCGATTCCGCAGTGATATCCATGGCCGGTTTGAAGAAGACGGTATTCGCGCCATCTACGACGATATCGAGGCCCTTAGACTCGGCAAGCTTGTTGACAAGTTCGCGCATGCGGACGCCGATCTTCTGCAGTTCTTCATTCTGCTCGCGATCGATGTCGTCCTGATAATCCTGCTGCAAGCGCGTGCCTTCGCGCTGCTTGCGTGTCGCCTGAGCCTGGATCTCCTGCTCGCCCTGGGGACTGAGCTTGCCGCTTTGGGCCTGAGTCTGGAGGTCCTGCAGATCTTTCTGCAGCTTCATAAGCTGGTCCTGGCGAGGCTTAAATTTGGTCTCTTCGTCGGCCCGCCATTTTTTGAATTCGGCGGTTCCGAAGACGGCCTGTTGGGAGTTGATGACGCCGACCTTGCTCTGCGCCGCCGCGATGAGGGTGAATGCAGCCCCGAGAATCAAACAACGGGTAGTGGCCGCGAACATTTAACTAAAGACTCCCAGGATCTCGTCCTCGCGAAGAATTAAATACTCCTCGCCATCCACCTTAATTTCCGAGCCGGAATATTTGCCGAACAGAATACGCTCGCCTGCCTTCAAGGCAATCGGGGTACGTTCGCCGCTTTCGAGCATCTTTCCCTTGCCCACCGCGATCACTTCCGCCTGTTGCGGCTTTTCTTTCGCGGTGTCTGGAATGATGATGCCTCCGCGAATGGTTTCCTTCTCTTCAATGATTCGAACGAGTACGCGGTCGTGTAGTGGACGAAGGGTCATTTAACTCTCCTAAGATACCTTTGGATTAAAAGCGATAAAGGGCATGGACTGTCTCGCCCGTTGGCTAACAGCATAACACAGCC
>JANXQZ010000737.1 GCA_025353235.1 Bryobacterales bacterium | reverse complement strand
CTGGATCTGCACGATGAGATCGCGCAGTTAATCGTGATGCCCTGCTACGGTGAAGCCATCAACGTCCGCTCCAAGCAGTTCCGGCAGTACGAAAAGCTGGTCCGCGACGTCCACGTGGGCGGCATGATCGTGCTCGGCCACGTCCAGTACGGAAGCATTCGAAACGCTGAGCCGTACGCGATGACTGCGCTCTTCAATCGTTTTCAGCAGATGGCGAAAATCCCGCTCCTGATCGGCGGCGATTTCGAGCGCGGCGCATCCATGCGCGTCAATTCTACAACTGCTTGGCCGCACAACATGGCATTTGCCGCCGCTCGCGATACCGAGGCCAGCCGTCTGGAAGGAGCTGCTACCGCCAAGGAGGCGCGCGCCCTCGGCGTGAACTGGATCTTCGCACCGGACGCAGACGTGAACAACAATCCCGATAATCCGATCATCAACATTCGCGCGTACGGAGAAAATCCCCGCGATGTAGCCGCTCACGTGCAGGCCTACATCGAAGGTGCGCATCTCAACCGGAACCAACCCGTGCTAGTGACAGCCAAGCATTTTCCCGGGCATGGCGACACTGCTCAGGACAGTCATATTGGCCTCGCTCGTTTAGAAGCCTCCAAGGAGCGCATCGAAAGCGTCGAGCTCGTGCCGTTCCGTGCTGCGGTAAATTCCGGTGTGGATGCCGTGATGACGGCCCACATGGCGGTGCCTGCGCTCGATCCAGACGGGGTTCCCGCCACGGTCTCCACCCTCATACTGACGGGCATTCTTCGCACCCAACTCAAGTTCAACGGCATCATTGTCACGGATGCGATGAACATGCAAGGCCTCACGCAAATGTTCGACACGGGCGAGGCGGCCGTAAAGTCCATTGAAGCTGGCGCCGACGTGCTCCTCATGCCCATTAATGCCGAAGAGGCCATCGCTGGAGTGATGGCAGCCATCAACAGCGGACGCATCACCAAGCAGCGCCTTGACGAGAGCGCGTTGCGGGTTTTATCGGCGAAGGCCCGAATCGGACTAAAGCGCAGCAAAGTGGCGGATCTGGATGCCATAGGCTCCGAGGTCGATTCGCCCGAAGACGCGGAGATCGCGCAGCGAGTAGCCGATCATGCAGTGACACTGGTGAAAGACGAAAGGGACCTGCTGCCAGTCCGAAACACCGAAAACACTACGCTGCTCATCCTGGCCGAGAGCCGCACCGGGCAGCAAGGACGTCGGCTGATGGACGAAATGCAGAAGCGCGCGCCGAAGATGAAGATCACGCTGCTCGATCCGGGCATGTCGAAAGAGGACATCGAGCAAGTGGTGAAAAATACGGAAGGGTCGGCTGCGGTGGTCGTGGCGGCTTTCGTCACCGTCAGCGAGTATCGCGGCAACGTGGCGCTAGCGGGCGAGTACCCGGCGCTCATGGAAGGTTTGCTGGCTGGCAAGGCTCCCGTGACGCTCGCTTCCTTGGGCAATCCATACTTGATCCGAGGCTTTCCCAAAGTGAAGGCCTACCTAACAACCTACAGCCCCACCGTGACTTCCGAAATTTCTCTGGCGAAAGCCTTGTTCGGAGAGATCGGCATTACTGGCCGGCTTCCGGTGACGATTCCCGGAATTGCGAAGTACGGCGATGGGATTCAGCATCCGGCCGCCAACCCGGCTCGAAAAGGAAATTAATTTATGGTTGAGATTACTTGGCTTGGTCATGCCACCATGCAGCTCCGGCTCGAATCCGGCGAAGTGTTCGTAATGGATCCCTGGATTGAAGGCAATCCGAAATACCCGAAAGAGCACGCTTTTGACCGCGTGGATGCGATTCTCATCTCCCACGGACACTTCGATCATATTCACGATGCCGTTCCGCTCGCGAAGAAATTCTCTCCCAAGGTGGTGTCGATCTATGAAATTGGCCACTGGCTGGAATCGAAGGGCGTCAAGAACTGCAGTGCCATGAACAAGGGCGGAACGCAGGAGGTAGGCCCGCTGAAGGTCACGATGACCCACGCCATTCATAGCTGCGGAATTCTGGATGGCGACCAGATCATCTATGGCGGCGAGGCGGCTGGTTATATTCTGCACTTTCCCGATGGCCGCACAGCCTACTTCGCAGGCGATACCAACGTGTTCTCGGACATGCAGTTGATCGAGAAGCTGTACCATCCGGATCTGGCTTTTCTCCCGATCGGCGATCATTTCACCATGGGTCCCAACGAAGCTGCCATGGCCTGCCGTCTGTTGCGCGCGAAGAAGATCATCCCGATGCATTTTGGAACTTTTCCGCTGCTCACCGGCACGCCCGCTAAGTTAGAAGACTTGCTGGAAGGCTTCGGCACGGAGGTTTGGACGCTAGAGATCGGTAAGCCCGTAAATTGGTAGAATCGGTTCAATATTATGGCTGACTTCACGAGGCTTGCTGCGACTCTCGGTGTTCTGCTGGCTGGCGTGCCCTGTGTCGCGGGCGACTGGAGTCCTCGTCTCGCGGCGGATTATCTGGATGCGAGGCAGAAGGAATGGTTCGCTTGGGCCCCGGCCAAGCAGACAGGCGGGACTTGTCTTTCTTGCCATACGGGGATGCCGTACCTTTTCGCCAGGCCTGCACTCCGCAAGGTCCTGGGGGAAGATAAAGCCACTTCGTACGAGACGGGGCTGCGCGATTCACTGCGCGCCAGGCTGGACCAGAAAGAACCAAAGGATCCCTCCTCGCATGCGGCTCAACAGTTAGGGGTTGAGTCAGTTTTTGCGTCATTATTTGTGGGTCCCCAGGACGCAGACCGGGCCTTTGACCGCATGTGGGCGCTGCAGAGCAAGGAAGGCAAAGCAAAGGGCGGCTGGGCTTGGTTCTCCCTGGATCGGGATCCGTGGGAGATGCCGGAATCAGAATTTTATGGAGCAACTTTGGCCGCATTGGCCACGGGCAGCTTGAAGACGGAGCATCGCGAAAATGTTGCGGCTCTCACCGCGTACCTGCAACGCGAGCAGGCTGCGCAACCGTTGCACAATCGGCTCATGCTGTTGTGGGCGGCTAGAAAACTCCCCGATGCTTTGGCGCAACTTGCGCGCAAGTCCATACAGGAGCAAGCATGGAGCACCCAACAACCGGACGGCGGGTGGACCATGCAGGCGCTAGGACCCTGGACCGCCCATGCTGAGGCACCCAGTTCGACTGGTACGAACAGCTACGCGACTGCCTTCACCGCGTTCGCTTTGGAGCAAGGCGGAGTCTCCCGCGACGATCCTCGTCTGGTGCGCGCTCTCGATTGGCTGAAGGCGCATCAAGACCGCAAGTTCGGCTACTGGGCCGCCGGATCGATGAATAAAGTGTACGAGCCGGACTCAATGCAGATCAAGTTCATGCAAGACGCAGCCACATCGTTCGCGGCTCTCGCACTCATCGAATAAGATCTCCGGGCCAGAGCGCGCTTAAAAAAGAGTTGCCTCTCTATCCTTCGCTCCTGCATCTCAGCAAGAGAGTGAACCAGGTCTCATGAACATTACAGGCAACACCATTCTCGTTACAGGCGGCGGCTCCGGCATCGGGCGGGGGCTGGCGGAAGCCTTTCAAAAACTCGGAAATCGCGTGATTGTCGCTGGCCGCCGACAGCAGGCCCTTGAGGAGACTACCGCCGCCAATCCAGGCATGGCTTCGCTTGTGCTCGATATTGAAGATCCGTCCAACATCCGCTCCTTCGCCGCGAATCTCGCAGCGCAACATCCCGCGCTGAACATTCTGATCAACAACGCCGGGATCATGCGAGCCGAAAATCTTCAGGCCCAGCCGGACGATCTGGCTGACGCGGAAGCTACCATAACCACCAATCTTCTGGGCCCGATCCGCCTGACCGCGGCGCTCTTGCCTTTGCTGCAGAAGCAGCCTCAATCCGCCATTATCAATGTTTCCTCCGGCTTGGCATTCGTTCCCTTGGCACCTACGCCAACCTATTCTGCAACCAAGGCCGCCCTCCACTCCTACACGCAATCGCTTCGCTATCAGCTCCGCAACTCCACGACGGAAGTTCTCGAGTTGATCCCTCCCTACGTCGCCACCGACCTGATGAACGGGGCATCCGACCCTCGCGCTATGCCGCTGGACAAATTCATCACCGAGGCGATGGAGATTTTGAAAACCCAGCCTGCTGGCGGTGAGATCTGTGTCGCTAACGTCAGGCCTCTGCGCTTTGCCGCTGAGAGCGGCCACTATGAATCCGTTTTCCTAGGGCTGAATAAAGCCATGGAGAGCGCCCACTAAGGTAGCTGCCGCCGGGCCTTGCAGCCAGCTCCTCCGCCATCCTCCAATAACGTCTAGAATGGGGGCATGGCAAATGAACGTGTTGCGGTAAAGGGCAGCGAGCGCCCCCCCTTACCGGCACTAACCGCCCTCAGCGCTCCTAATCCAACTGATCTCATTTCCGTGACGGTGATGGTAAAGCACCGTACCGCCCAACTGCCCTCCCCAGGCTCCGAAATCATCAGCCGCGAGCACTATGCGGAACGCTACGGAGCCGATCCCGCCGATGTGGCGAAAGTAGT
>JANXQZ010000697.1 GCA_025353235.1 Bryobacterales bacterium | reverse complement strand
GCCACCGACCGGTCCAATACTTGAATAACATCATTGAGCAAGACCACCGCGCCATCAAGAAGAGGGTGAATGCTAAGCAAAGGATTCCGTTCTTTCGGCGCGGCACGAAGAACGATCGATGGATATGAAGCAGTTCACATGATGCGGAAGGGACAGGTGAAATGGGTTGCGGGCGACGATGTATGCCGGCAAATCCAATTCATTGATAAGCTCTTCGGCTTGGCGGCTTGAACCTCGGACTCCCAGGGGCGTCGGTGAAGTCCTGCTCGATGCCCAGGTAGCGCTCCGTGTTCTGAATCGACGCATGCCCCAGCGAAATCTAGATCTGCTCGCGCATCGAAATGATGCAGATGATTACAGAGAAGCTGAGCAGGAGAAGCGCAGGCAAAGACTTTTTGATTGGATCGCCAATCTTTAAGTGCATGGCCAGTGCTCCCAGCATCAAAAGGCAGATCAGTAGCGCCGCAGGGAAAACAACGGCATGAAACCACAGTCCGGCAAGCAAGCATAACGCCGCGCCAACTTTGAGGGCCCCGACGGCATACATACACCAAGCCGGAAGTCCATAAGCGGCGAATTCCTCCGGCATTGAAGTGGCGCTGCCTCCGCGGTAGGCGGTGCTCAGATTGAAACGCCGCAGCCAGACGTTTAAGAGAATCAGGGAGACGGCGATTTGGAGTACGAAAGTTACGGTTTGCAAAGCGTTATCCTTTTGTCTTTTGAAGAGTCACTTAGGGGCCAGCCGCAATGACTAGCCCAGAACTACACATGCCGCTGGTAACAGTAATTACCCAAGGCATTTCAATCGTACTGTTTCTTGGGTACGGCACGACTTGTTTGTTGTCGAAGACGATGGCGGCCGAGTTCGTCCGCTACCAACTTCCCCAACTCCGCGTGCAGACGGGAATGTTGCAGATTGCCGGTAGCCTGGGAATGATCGCCGGACATCTCTATCGCCCGCTTCTTCTGCTTTCAGCCGGAGGTCTGGCCATAATGATGTTCATCGCGGTCATCACGCGTTTCCGCATTCGGGACCCATTGTATATGGCATTGCCGGCGTTCTGTCTCTGTGTTCTGAATCTATTCATCTTTGTCAAGGCTCTACGATCTTAAAGAATTATGGATCACGTACGATCGCGTGTGTCCAGCCCGAGGGCGCGGCTTGCCTTTTGCCAGTACCGCGAGAAGCGCCTGAGGTCCACGGGATTGGAGAGGTTCACAAAGGGCTCCGGCGCCCAAAGGTCAATGGTGAACTGCCGAGCGAGTTGATGGGCTTGGGATTGGAGCCGTGGGTCGGGAGTCCTGGCGATACGGATGGTGTTTGCGCCGTGGTTATGGGCGAACTGCGCGACCTCGGCGACCGGGTCGCCCTTCTGTATGATCACGGGCAGCTCCAACAGGCATTCGTAAATGAACCCGATGCGCTTCAAGCTCCAGCTTTCGCTTCGGAGCTTCTCCTCATCGAAGACGTATATGGCAGGTATATCGGACGTAACTCGCAGCAAGTCGTCGTGAATCCACTGTATGACTTTACTCATGTGTATGACTGGGCTCATACTTACTGCCGCAACTCCGCGCGGGAGAGAAAAGCTCGGCTGCCAGCGTTTCATAGCCGGCGTTGAATGGGCAGGCGTTCCGGCGGGGGCACTGTTCGCAATACTTGCCGTTGGTGTAGCGCTCCAGGTTCTCGCGGTTGAAGAAGTAGGGCTTGCTGCTGAACGTCGAGGCGACCCACTGCCACGACAAGTTGTTGGAGGCCGGGTCGCCATCCACAAGATGCTGCAGGAACCAGCGCGCACCGGCTTGCCAGCGCACGCGGCGCCAGTGGATTACATAAGCGGCAAACCACATGCGGGCGTGATTGTGAAGATAGCCGTTTGCTGTTAGGCCGTTAGTGAAGGCGTCCATACAGGCAAGGCCGGTCTGTCCATGCACGATGTCGTCCGGCATCGCAGCGCTGTAACAAGAAGCATCAATGCCGGTCTTGTTCTTCTCGCGGTCTTGCCAGATCCCTTCGCCTAACTGGAAATAGAGCCGCTGCCAGTAGTCTCGCCAGGCAAGCTCCTGAACGAATTTGTAGACTCGATAAAGACCAAACTTGCCCGCGACGAATTCCTGCACCTCCGCGATTGTCAGGACGCTGTAACGGGTATAGGGACTCAGCCCGGAGACTTCGCCATCGAGAAAGTTGCGCGAGCCGGCATACTGAAGCGCGCGGAATTGGTTGAGCCGGCTTTCTGCTGCGCCGCGGCCTCCCGGGATCGGGCTTAGACGAGAGTCCACCTCGGCCGCATCCGGGAACTGTTCCATCAGGTGTTGGCGCATTTCGTCCCGGTCTTGGAAGTCCCGACGCAGCTGGTTACTTGCGGCCACGGCGGCAGGCCTCGCTACAGAATTTGACGTTTTCCCAATCGCGCTCCCACTTCTTCCGCCAGGTGAACGGGCGATTGCAGGCGTGGCAGGTCTTTGAAGGCAGATTTTGCTTTTTGACGCCGTTCACGTTTCTATGAGATGCCTGCCTGGACGAGCTTGGGCCAAAACTATTTCGCTCTACGCGAAATCGCATCGCTCGGGCCGGTCACGAATTTGACGGCTCTGGTGCAAACTCGGGAGCACCCGGGCACGCTGCCATAATGGCGTGGAATGACGGCGGACGCGGACCTGTTCAAAGGGCGGCATTTCGACTAGCAAGTCATCATCCTGTGTGTCAGGTGGTACCTCAGCTACAAACTCAGTGCACGCGATTTGGTGGAGATGATGGCCGAGCGTGGCATTGAACTGACGCATACGACCATTCTGCGATGGTTTCAGCGCGGGTTTAAGCGATTCCAGACAGCCGCGGTCACGATCAGCGGAATTGAACTAGCAGCAAAAATCAGGAAGCAGCCAATTTAAGATCGGCAAGCTGCCGGGCCGAATTCCGGCCCTCTGGACAGCCGTGATCGCCGCATAATCACAACCGCGCGGCCGTTCGACGCAGATTTCGCCGGGCCTCAAAGTTTGCACCAGAACCATCTCGTTTCCTTCAGACGATGGTTGTCCCGACTTCGACTAGAAGCTAACCATTACCAGTACAGTGGCAAGAAACAATGCTTCCGCGATGACGAGCGCCCAAGGGCGAGTCTTCTGGCCGTGAAATGCTGACCATGCTAACTGCATCAATACCCCAGACGTAATGCAAATCAGCGGCAAGGCGAGTGATAGGCCCCGATGGTCCCGGCTGGGTTCAGGTGTGAGGACCAAAATCCGCCACGCCAAGTAGGCCGTTACGGCTGAGCAGATCACGAGAACGGAGACGTAGATCCTCATCGAGAATATATGTGAACGCGAGGCCTGAATCGTTACAGACTAAGAAAATTACGTCCGCGAAAAACCAAAAGCGAAGCGCGAGCGGGAGTGTCGGCGGGACCGGTCGCAGCGCCGGCACAGCCCCGCACGGGAGGGAAACTCCCGGCCCGCAGGGGCAGAACAGCTGACCGCGTGCATCGGCTGTTCAAGAGCTCGTAACGGCTTGGAAAACAATGCGGAAGCGCCGCCCCCCGCAGCGAGACTGACCGTGCTAGCCCGACGCTCAGCCTGACTAGGCCAGTCGCTTGAACTGCTTCGAATCTCGCTCCGGCGAGAACCGTTCCGCTAGGTTTTTTGGTGGTTGCCGGCTTCCTGCGCTTCCGCTTCGGGCATGAACTCACCTTGGCCTTTGCCGTAAAGGTTGCCGCCCTTGTAATACTCCTTCGTGTTCTTGGGTACCCAGACCAATCCACGAGCCTTGGCCGCTGCGATTGCCTTGTCGGATGGGCCCGAAGGTATACCGTTCTTGTCAGGTGGATTTGTCGTCTGGAATGCAAAGCCTCCCACAGGGGTCAGGAGCGCCATTGCGAGAGCGGAGGTCAGCACCGAGACTTTGAATAATTTGATCATTTTGGTTCCTTTGTAAAATTTCGCAACATATAAGCAACCGTGGTTTGCTGGGCCTCATAAGACGCTACGGCCTCAGTGTCGTTCCTGGTTTGACAAGTAGGCCACGGAGTTCTTTCTTGCCGCCTTTTGTTGATCCATCGTTGGAGTCTGTTGCCGGGAACTTTTCGACCTGGTGTAGACGACTGAGCCCTACACGCTGCTTTTCCCTTTCGACTTGGCATAAGGCATACCGGTTAAGCATAAGACATACCGGTTAAAGTTTAGGGACCAGCTTGCGCACCACGTCGCGCACCTGTGGCAACCGTTCCTCCGCGCCTCCCGGAGCAAAGCCCTCAATATCCACGACAAGAACGGCGGACCCTTTGAGCAGGTAGATAGCGGCCCGGCCGCCCTGGTTTTTCGATGGAACGGTGGAAAAAGCCGTTCCGCCGAGACCATTCTCGGCCTGGGTTTTGCCTGTTGCGGCGCTGTCGGCGCGTGCCCGCTCGTACATGCCGGCGACGCCGATACGCACAACATTCATTGCCTTCCCCCCCCTCGCCCATTGGCAACCACTCGGATCGTTGGACCGTTTCGCGGACGGGCCAAGGATGGCGCGCGCGTCGGTCTCGGTCACCGCCATACAGACCGGCACGGCTTCTGCTTTGAGGTACGCAACGGACACAAGAACAACGGAAAGTATTTTAATCATGAAAGTTCTCCTTAAACTGAATTCGAAAGCGACGGCTATTTCCCGCCTGTTCGCGCGCGATGGCGCCGATCACCGGCAAGGACAGAGTCTCCCCCTGGTACGCCTTCCAGAGGAGCAGCAGCCAAACCACCAGGCCGCCGCCCCACAAGAACAGGGTGAAGAGGCTCAGCATCAGGGACATACCAAAACGGTAGCACCCCGCGCGGGTAAACCGTTCACCGGTTGCCTCGGTCCGCAAAGGTCGCTGGACGTACTGGCTGAGCTCGAAGAACCGCGTTAGTAAATCTTCTGTCCCATGAAATTCGATCCGCAACTATCAGAACACGGGTGGCGCGTAGTACCTGAGCATCGCGGCGGTTCGCCGGCACGAAAC